>SCVU01000366.1 GCA_004296785.1 Planctomycetota bacterium | reverse complement strand
TGTTGCTGCTGCCGAACTCGCTGCTGCAGGTGAAGATCGTGCCCGACACGGGACTGGTCGACTACGCGCTGCCGATTCCGCCGGGCGTGCCGATCGCGCAGTCGCTGTACTTCCAGGCGCTGACCTACGACGCCGTCACGACGACGATCCGCTCGAGCCCGGGGCTCGAGCTGCGCCTTTCGCTGCCCTGAGCGCCGACTCCCGCACCGCTGCGGCCGCGCTTAGGATGGCGGCATGAGCACGCGCGTCCTCGAGGAAACGCGGAGCGACACGCGCACGCGCACCGAGCCGCGCTGGAAGGTCGTGCTCCACAACGACGACGTGACGACGATGGAGTTCGTCGTCGATCTGCTCGTCCGCCTGTTCCGCAAGCAGCACGCGGACGCGGTCAAGCTGATGCTCGAAGTCCACTACCGCGGCGCGGCGGTGATCGAGTGGACGCACCGCGAGCGCGCGGAGCTGTACGTCGAGCAGGTGCGCTCGCTCGCGCGCGCGCAGCGCTTCCCGCTGTGCGCGACCGCGGAACCGGAGTGAGCCGCCGCGCGTGCGCGGCTAGTAGCCTTCGTCGCCGAAGTCGCGTTCCTTGCCGCGGCCGCCCTTGAAGCCGCCGCCGCGACCGCCGCCGTCCCCGCGGCCGCCGCCGCCGCCGCCGCCACCACCGCCGTAACCGCGGCCACCGCCACCGCCGAAGCCGCGTCCGCCGCCGCCTCCGCCTCCGCCGCTGTATCCACCGCCACCGCCACCGCCACCGCCGCCGCCGACGCGCGGTGCACCGGGCGCGCGCTCTTGCGCTTCGCTGATGCGCAGCGGACGCCCGTCGAGATCGCGTCCGTCGAGGCCGCTGATCGCCGAGGCCGCGTCCTGGTCCGTCGCCATCCGCACGAACGCGAAGCCGCGCGGGCGACCGGTCTCGCGGTCCGTGACGATCGAGACTTCCTTCACCTGGCGGCCGTCCGTTTCGAAGAACGTGCGCAGGTCTTGTTCGGTCGTGCGGTAGTTGAGATTGCCGACGTAGAGCTTGGTACCCATGGATGACTGGTGTGAGCGCTGTGCGTGTGTGCCGCGCGGCGCGCCGCGCGGCGGCGCGGATCGTAGACGAGGCGGCGCGGACGCGGCCAGCGAATTCCAGCCTCGACGCGCCGCCCGCGCGCGCGCCAGAATGCGCCGCCTCGCATGCGCGCGCAGCAGTACCGGACGTTCCTCTTCGACCTCGACGGCACGCTGATCGATTCGATCGCGCTGATCCGCTCGTCGTACGAACACGCGCTGTCGAGCCACGGTCTCGCGCCGCTGTCGGAACAGGATTGGCTCGACGGGCTCGGCCGTCCGCTGGCGTGGCAGTTCGGCCGGCGCGTCGCGGCGCCCGCCGAGGTCGACGCGCTGATCCGCACGTACCGCGAGCACAACCTCGCGCACCACGACGGCATGGTGCGCGCGTATCCGGGCGCGCTCGCAGCGCTGTCCGCGCTGGCCGCGAACGGCGCGCGGCTCGCGGTCGTCACGAGCAAGGCGCGCGCGAGCGCGCGGCGCGGGCTCGCGCACTGCGGCCTCGACGGGTTGTTCGACGCGGTGGTCGCGGTCGACGACTGCGAGCGGCACAAGCCGGATCCGGAGCCGGCGCGGCGCGCGCTCGAAGCGCTCGGCGCGGACGCCGGCTCGGCGCTGATGATCGGCGATTCGCCGCACGACCTCGCGTGCGGGCGCGGCGCCGGCTGCGCGACCGCGGCGGTCGGCTGGGGCCCGTTCCCGCGCGCGTGGCTCGAACCGGCGCGGCCCGACCACTGGCTCGCGCACTTCGACGAGCTGGTCGCGCTCAGCGCTTCTGCGCGCTGAACCACGCGCGCCACTCGCGGTCGAGTTGCTGCGGGTTCCACTGCCACAGCTCTTGCAGCAGCTTTCGCTGCAGCCCGCCGAGATCGCGCCCGGTCGGCACGCCGCGCTCGTCGAGCTGGCCCTTGAGCGCGCCGACGAAGCGCGCGAACGGCTGCGGGTGCGCTTCGACGAGGAACTTCGCGATCGCCCAGCTCGCGACGAGATCGTCGCCCTCGAAGTCGGCAACCTCGCGCAGTCCGAGCAGGCGCGCGAAGCGCGGCCCGCCGTCCGACTGCGCGAGCGCGCGCGCGCGCGCGGCGAAGTTCGCCGGCGGCCGCACGCTCTTCGAGCCGCCCTCCTGCCCTTCGAGCGTGATCGCGTTCGGATCGATCTCCTTCTCGAAATAGATCGCGAGCCCTTCGTCGAGCCACGCGGGCGGGTCGTAGGAGAAGTGCTTGTACGCGCACAGCATCAGGTGCGCGAGGTTGTGCACGAGGTGCGTGTGCAGCCCGAGGTCCGTGCGGATGTCCGAATCGTGCGCGGGCACCGACGCGTGCAGCTTGTGCTGCGGCGAGAAGTGCCAGCGCAGCGTGTCGGTCACCGTCGCGCCCGAGAACGGCTTGATCCACGCGTTGTGGTCGGCCTCGCTGGCGAAGATCGCGAACTCGAACTTGTCCTTCTCGCCGAGGAAACGCCCGTCCCCCATGAACGGCCCGTCGAGCGGCCGCGACTCGGGGAAGTCGGCGTCGGCGACGCCGAGCGCGCGCTGGATCCGCGCGTAGCTGTGCTCGAGGCGCTGCACGGCGAGGTGCAGCCGCAGCGGCGGGTCGAGCTTGCGCGGCGAGCGCGGCACCTTCGGCAGCACGGCGCGCAACAGGGCGAGCTCGCGCTCGACCGCGTCGATGCGCGCGGGCTCAATCGCGCACGCGCCGATCCCGAGCGCCACGCGGAAGTGCGCGCTCTCGAGGAACCACCACGTGCCGCGCGGCGCGCCGGCGGCGACAGCGAGCGAATCGCGCGCGCCGAACGGCATCGCGCCGTGGCGCACGAGGCCGAGCTTGGCGAGCAGCGCCGGATCGTCGTCGCAGTACGGGCAGGGCGCGAACGCCGCGGCGTCCGCCGACTGCGCGCGCGCGCCGCCGGCGAGCAGCAGCGCGAACACGGCGACGACGAGCAGCAGCAGCGCGCGCACGGCCGGGGATCCTACTCCCCGACCGATTCGCTCAGCGCAACTTCTCCCAGAACTCGCCCGGCATGTCGTGCGCGATCTTCAGCGCGCCGTTCGCGCCGCCGTACATCGGCTCCTCGATGCGCAGCACGCGTCCGCCGCCGAGGCGCTCCTGCATCAGCGCTTCGATCGCGGTGTCGAGCCCCTTGATCTGGCTGCCGCCGCCGGCGAGCAGCACGCGGTTCTTCAGCCGCTCCTGGAACTCCGGGTCGAAGCTCGCGATCAGCTTGGCCAGACCGTCGACGATCGGCGGGATCAGCGTGCGGCACGCGGTGCGCACTTCGTCGGTCACGTCGAACGGCGTCGGCTTGCCGTCGACCGGCAGCAGCACCTCGACGGGCTCCATGCGGTCCATCACCGACGAGTGCTTCTCCTTGATCCCGCGGATCATCTGCGCGGAGAACTGCGCCTTCGGGTGCTTCTTCTTGATCAGCTTCGACAGTTCCTCGTCGACGTAGTCGCCGGCGAACGTGTTCGTGATCTGGTCCGCGTCCTCCGGCATCGTGCCGTGCATCCGGCACAGGTCGGTCGTGCCCGCGCCGATGTCGATGACGAGCACGTCGTCGAGCATGTCCTGGCCGTACGCGACGCTGAACGGCTCCGAGCACAGCATCACCGAGTCGACCGACTCGCGCGCCGCCTTCAGGATCGCATCCTTGTTGTGGATCGAGGCCTGCGCCGGCACGCCGATCACCGCGTAGACGAGCTCGTCCTTGCGCGGCTTCGCGCGGCGGATGATCTCGCTCAGCAGGTCGCGCGCGGCCTTCAGGTTCTCCGACGAGTCCGGCGTGTCGCCGGCCTTGCACTGGATCACGCCGGCGCCGAGCGGCCGGTACAGGTTGAGCGAGAGCCGGTGCGCGATCGCGTCGTCGCCGTACAGCACGTCCTTCTGCAGCAGCTTGCGCGACACGACGTCCTTCGGATACCCGACGTACGACGCGACGGTCTCGCGCTGGCCGTTGCTCGACGCGACCGAGGTGCGCGAGGTCCCGAGGTCGATCCCCAGGTACAGCACGCCGTGGTCCTTCTTCGGAGTCTCGCCGCTCTTCGTCTGCTTGTCGCTCATCGCTTCGTTCCTGCTTCCGTGATTCGCATCGGATGGAGAGAGGGCCGCCGCAGCTTTCGGCACGGCGTCCCGAGTTCTTGAGGCGCTAGCTCGACAGGTCCTTCCGCAGCACGACGTTGGCCTGGAAGATCTGCGTCAGCATCTCCAGGCGCGCCTGCGCGTTCGCGGCGTCGGCCGACAGGCCCTGCACGGTGCGGTAGATCGACGCGACGCCGGGGTCGATGTTCTTGAGCGCCATCACGCGGCGCAGCTCTTCCTCCGTCGCGGACAGCGACGAGTTGAGCTTCGCGACGCGCCGGCGCAGGTTGTCGATCTCGCCTTCGTTCTCGCGCATCTGGCGCTCGATCGCGCGGCGCCGCTCCTCGTGGATGCCGCGCAGCGCGCAATCGATCGCGTGCTCGCGCAGCCGCGCGCCGTCCGCGCCCGCCGGGAAACCGGCGGCGTCGAGCTGCGCGCGCATGTGCTCGGCGAACGCGCGGTCCTCGGGCCGCTCGAGCAGCGCCGGCGCGCCGCCGGGCAGGTCCGCGCGCTCGAGCACCTGCTTGACGCTGGCCGCCTCGCGCACGACGTCGCCCTGGCGGTCGAGCGCGCCGCGCAGGTCCTCGAGCTCACGGCGGATCTGATCGAACTCGCTGCTCGCCTGCTCCTGGCGCATCCAGCGGTCGCCGCCGGCCGCGCGCGCGAGCGCCATGCCCGCCTGCGCCTGCTGGACGAGCGCTTCGATGTCGGTGATGCCGGCGTCGCGATTCGTCGCGACGCCGATCGAGAACGTCACCTGGATCGGACGGCCGTCGCTCTCGAACTCGAGCTTGCGCGCGCCCTTCAGCACGCGCTTGCACAGCGTCAGCGCGCCGCGCGCGGCGGTGTGCGGGAACAGCGCGATCAGCGCGTCGTCGACCATGCAGCGCGGGAAGTCGCTGTCGCGCGTCGAGGACTTCAGCAGCTCGTGCAGCGCGTCCTGCAGTTCGGCGCGCGACGCGCGGCCGTACAAGTCCTGCAGGTGCCCGAGGCGGTCGATCGACACGCACAGGCAGGTGAGGTCGTAGCCGTAGCGCGCGGCGCGCTGGAACTCGACCCGCATCAGCTCGTGCAGCTCGTCGGGCGAGAACAGGCCCCAGTCGGAGCGCTCGGAGCTGACGGGTCGGAATTCGGCCATGCGAGGGACGGCGGGCCCGGGGTCGGCTGGTCGACGACCGGGGCGGCCGAACTGGAGCGGAAGCCTAGCATTCCGCGCGCGCCGAGGAACGCACCACGCGTATCGGCCGGGTCACGCGGCCCGCGTACGGTGCCT
>SCVU01000365.1 GCA_004296785.1 Planctomycetota bacterium | reverse complement strand
ACGGTTGCCGCCGCGGCATGGCCGTCGTCGACACCGGCCGCGCGATCGCGGTGCCGGTCGGCGAGCGCACGAAGGGGCGCCTGTTCGACCTGCTCGGCAATCCGCTCGACACGCTGACGCGCGGCCCGCTGCCGCCGGGCGAGAGCTGGCCGATCCACCGCCCCGCGCCGAAGTTCGAAGAGCAGGAGGCGATCAGCCAGGTCTTCGAGACCGGTCTGAAGGTCGTCGACCTTTTGTGCCCGTTCGCGAAGGGCGGCAAGATCGGCCTGTTCGGCGGCGCGGGCGTCGGCAAGACCGTGCTGATCCAGGAGCTGATCCGGATCACGGCCGTCGAGAAGGGCGGCTTCAGCGTGTTCTGCGGCGTCGGCGAGCGCACGCGCGAGGGCAACGACCTGTGGCTCGAGATGACCGAGGCCAAGTACAAGACGCCCGAGGGCAAGGAAGCGAGCGTCATCGACAACGCGGTGCTCGTGTTCGGCCAGATGAACGAACCGCCGGGCTCGCGCCTGCGCGTCGCGCTGTCGGGCCTGACGATGGCCGAGTACTTCCGCGACGAGAAGGGGCAGGACGTGCTGCTGTTCGTCGACAACATCTTCCGCTTCGTGCAGGCCGGCTCGGAAGTGTCGGCGCTGCTCGGGCGCATGCCGTCCGCCGTCGGTTACCAGCCGACGATGGCGAGCGAGATGGGCGCGCTGCAGGAGCGCATCACGTCGACGCGCAAGGGCTCGGTCACCTCAATGCAGGCGGTCTACGTGCCGGCCGACGACATCACCGACCCCGCGCCGGTCGCGACGTTCGCGCACCTCGACTCGACGATCATCCTCGAGCGCTCGATTTCGGAGCTCGGCATCTACCCGGCCGTCGACCCGTTGAAGTCGACGTCGCGGATGCTCGACCCGAACGTCGTCGGCGAGGAGCACTACAAGGTCGCGCGCGAGACGCAGCGGATCCTGCAGCGCTACACCGACCTCAAGGACATCATCGCGATCCTCGGCGTCGACGAGCTGTCGGAAGAGGACAAGATGACGGTGCACCGCGCGCGCCGCATCCAGCGCTTCTTCTCGCAGCCGTTCTTCGTGGCCGAGCAGTTCACCGGCACGCCCGGCCGCTTCGTGCCGCGCGAGCGCACCGTGCAGAGCTTCAAGGAGATCCTCGAGGGCAAGCACGACGACCTGCCGGAGAGCGCGTTCATGTACGTCGGCGACATCGCCGAGGCGCGCAAGAAGGCCGGCAAGTAGCCCGCGAGGCGCGTACCATGGCAGGCGAACTCCACCTCCGCGTCATCACGCCGGACAAGATCGCGCTCGACACGCACACCGATTCGCTGCGCGTGCCGGCCGTCGACGGGCTGATGGGCATCCTGAAGCGCCACGCGCCGATGGTCGCCGCGCTCGACAGCGGCGTGCTGCGCTGGAACGAGAACGGCCAGCCGCGCCACATGTTCGTGTCCGGCGGCTTCTGCGAGGTGCAGGACAACGAAGTGCGCGTCGTCACGCAGGCGGGCGAGCGCCCGGCCGAGATCGACGAGCAGCGCGCGCGCGAGGCCGAGACCCGCGCGCGCGAGCGCTTGAAGGTCGGCAAGTCGGCAGTGGGCTCGACCGGGGCGGGTGAAGCGCTCGACACCGCGCGCGCCGAGCTCGCGCTGCGGCGCGCGCTGATGCGCCTGTCCGCGAAGAGCCTGGAGTAGCGATGTCGCGCCCGACGAGTGCGGCCGCGCGCCGGCCCGACGACTGGCGCCGCACGCACACGTGCGGCGAGCTGCGCCTGTCCGACGCGGGCAAGACGATCACGCTGAACGGCTGGGTGCACGCGCGGCGCGACCACGGCGGCATCTACTTCCTCGACCTGCGCGACCGCTACGGCCTGACGCAGGTCGTGCTCGACGAGAAGGTCGCGGGCTCCGTGCGCTTCTCGACCGAGTACGTGCTGTCGGTCACCGGCACCGTCAAGGCGCGCGACGCGGCCAATCGCAACGCTGAGCGACCGACGGGCGACATCGAGATCGTCGCGCTGAAGGTCGAGGTGCTGTCGACGTCGCCGAACCCGCCGTTCGAGGTCTCCGACGATCTCGACACCGCGCTCGAGACGCGGCTGCGCTACCGCTGGCTCGATTTGCGCCGGCCGCTCTTGCAGAAGAACCTGCTGCACCGGTCGCGCTTCATCAACGCGATCCGCCGCTCGTTCGAGCGCCAGGGCTTCGCCGAGATCGAGACGCCGATCCTGACCAAGGCGACGCCCGAGGGCGCGCGCGACTACCTGGTGCCGAGCCGCGTGCACCCGGGCAAGTTCTACGCGCTCCCGCAGTCGCCGCAGATCTTCAAGCAACTGCTGATGGTCGCCGGCATGGACCGCTACTTCCAAGTCGCGCGCTGCTTCCGCGACGAGGACCTGCGCGCCGATCGTCAGCCCGAGTTCACGCAGCTCGACATGGAGATGAGCTTCGTCGAGGAAGAGGACGTGTTCGCGTGCTGGGAGCGCGTGCTGTCCGAGGTCTTCGAGGAGTGCATGGGCGTCAAGCTCAGCCTCCCGTTCCCGCGCATGCACTACGACGAGTCGATGCAGCGCTACGGCTCGGACAAGCCGGAGACGCGCTTCGGCCTCGAGCTCAAGGCGCTCGACGCGTGGGCGCGCCAGTGCGAGTTCAACGTGTTCAAGTCGGTCGCGACACCGGACTCGACCGGCAAGGCGGCGGGCCGCGTGATGGGCATCGTCGTGCCCGCGGACCTCGCGGCGAAGATCTCGCGCAAGGACATCGACACCGAGCTCACCGACCACGCGAAGTCGTTCGGCGCGAAGGGACTCGCGTGGTGGCGCCCGGCGGCCGACGGCGGCGCCGGTCCGCTCGCGAAGTTCGCCGCGGGCGAGCAGGGGATCGCGCTGCGCACGGCGCTCGGCGCACAGGACGGCGAGCTGTGCCTGTTCGCCGCCGGCCCGCAGGCGCAGGTGCTGCGCGTGCTCGGCGAGCTGCGCAACCTGCTCGGCCGCAAGTTCGGCCTCGCGAAGGCGAGCGGCATCCCGTGGAACTTCCTGTGGGTCACCGGCTTCCCGATGTTCCTGCGCAGCGAGGAATCGGGGCGCTGGGAAGCGGCGCACCACCCGTTCACCGCGCCCGCGGACTGGAACTTCCGCGCCGATGACGACGCCGCGCTCGGCGTGCTCGAGAGCCGCGCCTACGACCTCGTGATGAACGGCTGGGAGCTCGGCTCGGGCTCGATCCGGATCCAC
>SCVU01000364.1 GCA_004296785.1 Planctomycetota bacterium | reverse complement strand
CACGTCGCGCGGCAGCAGCACCGACTCGACCTGCTGCCCGTCGGCGAGCGTGACGAGCAGCCGCTCGGAGCCGTCGGCACTCCCGAACGCCTGAACCTCGCGCACGTGGCCGGCGAGCTCGCGCTCGAGCTCGTCGGACAACGCGAGCACGACCGCACTCGGAGTCGATTTGCGCGTCGCGAGTGCCGACCGGAACGGCTGCGCGGTCAGCCACGCGCGCACGACGCGCTGCTCGTCGTTCGGGCGCGCACCGGCGGCGCGCAGCCGCGCGAGCGCGGCCGAGAAGCGATCGCCGCTCATGCGTCGATAGCCTCCGCGAGTGCGGCGGCGAGCAACGCGTGCCCCGCGCGATTCGGATGCAGCGGATCGCCTTCGAGGAACAGCGCATCGACGCCCGCGTCGCTGCCGCCGTGCGCGCGGAACACCGCGCGCGCGTCGACCAGCGGCAGCGCGAGCTCCTTCGCGGCGGCCTCGACGCGCGCCGAGTAGTCCTTCAGCACCGGGTGGATCGCCTCGGCGTGCGGGCGCCGCGCGACCGACACGAGCACGACGCGCGCGCCGCTCGCGCGGATCTCGCTCGAGAGCTCTGCGAGCAACGCCGAGAACTCCTGCGGCGCGACGCGCCGCACGCCGTCGAACTCCGGCCAGCCGGCCTTCTTGTCGAGCCGCTTGCGCTCGGCGAGCACGGCGGCCCAGCGCTCGTCGCGCGCCTTCGCCGCGCCGCCGCGGTCGGCGACGCGCGCGGCGAGCTGGAACGCGCGCGAATGTTCGCGCAGGTCGCGCACGCAGCCGCGCCAGCCGGCGACGGCCGCCGCACCGTCGGCGATGCGCTGCTCGTCGCTCTTGTCGACGGCCGCGACGTGGTCGTTGAACGCGCCGAACGCGAGCACGACGACGTCCGGCTTCCACGCGCTCGCGCGCTCGCGCCAGCGCTCGATGCCCTGGCGCACGGTGAACCCGATCACGCCGAAGTCGAGCACCTCGCACGGGCGATCGGGGCGCGCGAGCAGCGCTTCGAGCTGCGCGCTGTAGCAATCCGGCCACGGCACGCCCATGCCGAACGTCGACGAATCGCCGAGCGTCGCGACGCGCAGCGCGCCGGCGCGCTTCTCGAGCGCGCGCTCGGGCCCGCGGTGCGAGTCGCTCGCGATGCGCTCGCCCTGCGCCGCGCCCCACGGCACCGCGGCGAGCGGGCGCGGCTCCCACAGCTGCCGAACCGAAGCCTGGTGCAGCCCCGCGGAGTCCGACAACTGCGCGTCGGCGGCCGGATCCCACAGGATGATCGGCTCGCGCGGCGGCGCATACGCGAAGCCGGCGACGCGCAGCCCGCCTTCGAGCAACGCGATGCACGCGGCGGCACTCGCGCACGCGATCAGAAGACGTCGTTTCAACGCGGACGACACGCGGCGGAGTGTACGGCGCGAACGCGGTCGTACGGAGCCCGCCTCGATTCCGCCGACTTGGAAGAATTGAGCCCGCCTCGACTCCCGCAAGTTCGCGAAGGCGAACTTGCGGGAGTCGAGGCGGGCTCAATTCTTCCAAGTCGGCGGAATCGAGGCGGGCTCCGTACGACCGCGTTCGCCGCAGCGACTAGCGCGACGGCGCCGAAGCCGCCCGCGCGGCGATCGCCGCGGCGAGGTCCTCGGCGATCAAGCGATGGCCGGCCGCGGTCGGGTGCACCTGGTCGTGGAACAGCGCGCTGCCCGCCAGCTCGATGCGCTTGCGGTCGCGGAACGCCGCGCGCGCATCGATGCAGTCGAGCGCGTGTTCGCGCGCGTAGCGCTCGACGAGCGCCGTGTACTCGAGCACGAACGGGTTCGTGGCTTCGAGGCCCGGCTGCCGCGGCATGTTGACGAGCACGAGGCGCGCACCGCTCGCCTCGACCTCCGTGCGCAGCTCGTCGAGCGTCGCTTCGAACAGCGCCGGATCGACGCGCCGCACGCCGGCGTAGTCGGCGAAACCCAGGCGCGGCTCCTTCGCGCGCTGCGCTTCCCAGCGGTCGAACCACTGCTTGCGCCGCTCGGCGGCCGCGACGGCCCGGCCCTCGACGACGCGCGCGCCGAGCTGCGTGAGCCGCGAATGGTCGCGCAGCCAATCGCTCGTCCGCCGCAGCGGATCGTGGCGCGCGCGCGACTCGGCGATGCGCAGATCGTCGGCGACGTCGATCGCGGCGAGGTGG
>SCVU01000363.1 GCA_004296785.1 Planctomycetota bacterium | reverse complement strand
CGCACCGTTCAGCGTGTGCAGCGTCGCACCGCTCGCTCCGGACTGGATGCGCACCAGCCCGCCCGCAACGAGTCCGTCGCCGCCAAACGCGTAGTCGGAGGCTCCGTCCCCGTCGACATCACCGAGATCGGCGAACGCGTCGACGTACAGGCCGACGTTGCCGCTGCCGGGCACGAGCGGCGCGACGTGCGCCAGCGCGCCGTCGGCACCCGAGTGCAGCCGCACTTCCCCGCGCAGGAAGCCCGCCGGATTCTCGTCCCACGCGACGTTGACGAGCAGGTCGGGCCGCCCGTCTCCCGTGGAGTCGGCAACGACGCCGACCGCGTTCCCGAAGTCCTCCTGCGGATCGACGAACGGAGACGCCGGCGCGTCCGGTTCGAGCACGAGCCGCTGCTGCATGCGGCGCGGCGGCACCGCTGCGCCGGCGAACGTGCGCAGGATGCCGTAACCGGTCAGCCCGTCGATGAACTCCCACGGCGCGTCGACCAGGAAATCGGGCACGCCGTCGCCGTCGGTGTCGCCCGCGGCCGCGACGGCGGCGCCGAAGTTCCCCGTGCCCGTGACCTTCGCGAACGCCGCGAGGTCGGCTCCAGAGCGCACCTCGGCGCTGGACGCGGGTGTCGGCGGGCCGAAAGTCGCGCCAGGCGCGCCGATCAGGAGATCGCGCCTCCCGTCGAGGTTGAGGTCGCCGCCGTCGGCAAGCGCGTAGCCGTACCTGCTGCTCGGCGCGCCGTCGAGCGTCGCGAGCACGAGTCCGCTCGCGCTCGACACGATCGTCACGCGCCCGGCCTTCGCACCGAACTCAGGCGCACCCAACGCGACATCGGCGAGACCATCGCCGTCGCGATCCGCGACCGCGGCGAACGAACGGCCCAGCTCGCCAGTCGTCGCACCGTGCCACGTGCGCAGCGTCGCGCCGTTCGCGCCGCTGCACAGCAGCACGGAACCTCCGTCGAGCGCGACGCCGTCCGTACCTGGAGCTCCGATCAAGAGATCCGCGACACCGTCCCCGTCGAGGTCCGGGACCGGAGCGAGCGCGGTACCGAGCGAATCCCCCGGAGCCGCGCCGGACAGCGTGACCGAAAGCGAGCCGCCCGGGCCCGCGATCCACGTGACGGCGCCGGCCCAGCCGTTCAGCATGGGTTGCCCGAGCACCGCGTCCGGCACGCCGTCCTGGTCGACGTCGCCGATCCCGACGAGCGCCGCCAATTCGCTGGTCGCGATCGGCAACAGCGCGATCGCGGCGCCGTCGTGTCCGCGCAGCGCGAGCAGCGCGTCCTGGCTCCCGCCGATCCTCGCGAGCACGTCGGGCTCGCCGTCTCCGCTCCAGTCGCCGATCGCCGCAGTCGTTCTCCCGAAGTCCGTTGCGCCGCCGTGCACGCGCCAGCGCTCGATGCCGCTGGATCCGTCCACGAGCACCACGGAGCCGCCGCCGAGCGCGCTGGTCACCGGCTGGCCGATCGCGAGGTCTGCGCGACCGTCGCCGTCGACGTCCCCGACCGCGGACACGTCGCGCGGTGCGCTGACCTCGAAGCCGCTCTGCTTGGTGTACGGGATGTGCAGCGCCTGGAGCCGCTCCTGAGCGAGCGCCGGCAATGCGAGCGAAGACGCGAACGCGATGCAGTCGAACTTGCGCATCGAAGCCACCTCTGGTTGCGGCGGCGGGTGCGGATTGCGAGCTCGCCCGCGGCGCCGCCCCCAATGCTATCGCCGCTTCCCCGGAGCGCTACGGAGTCACTCCGACCAGTCGACGCCGAGCTTGCGCAGGAGGTCGAAGCCGCCGCAGGCCTCGGTCACGAGCAGGTGCAGCCGTGCATCGTCGTCGATCGCGATCCGCTTGAGCTCCCAGCGCTTGGCGCGCGCGTCGTTCGTGCCCGCGTGGCTCGACACCGCGCACTCGAAGCGGCTCTCGGCCGCGATCGCGCACGAGTCGGCGTTGTAGTCCCAACGCCGCCCCCACGGATACGCGAGCGTGCGCGCCGGCGCGCGCAGCCGCTCGGCGAGCCGGCGCTGGCAACCCTGGATCTCCGCGCGCTGCGCGTCCGCGTCGAGGCGCGACAGGATCGCGTGGCTGATCGTGTGCACGCCGAGCTCGACGCCGGCCTGCTCGAGTTCGCGCGCCTGCTCCCAGCTCATGTACATCTGCTGCGCGAGCCGCGCCTCGTCGCCCGAGCGCTCGCGGAAGATTGCGTCGACGGTGCGGTCGCGGTCGGCGGGATCGGCCTCGTACTTCAGCACGCGCTTGAGCTGGTAGATCTGCCGCCCCTCGCGCACGGCCGCCGCGAGCTTCTCGCACGTCGCGCGGTCGCTCGACAACTCGCCGTAGCGGCGGATGTACTCGTCCGGACCGCTGCGATCGAGCGTCCAGAACAGCTTGTGCGTCCACGTGATCCGCCGCTCCTCGAGCGGGCGCTCCTCGAGGTAGATCGTCGCGGTCGCGCCGAGCTTCTGCAGCAGCGGCAACAGCTCGGTGCGGTTGTCCGCGTAGCCGTCGTCCATCGACAGCGCGACGAGGCTCTTCGACAGCGCGCGCGGTTCCTGGATGCGCTTCCAGCCGTCGGCGACGGTGACGAGCTCGTAGTCGCGCTGGAACGTGCGCAGCCACGCCTCGAGCTTGGCCGCGCCGATCTTCATGTCGCGCGGGAAATGCGCGTTGTGCGCGGGTGCGTCGACGCAGTGGCCCATCAGGATCGTCAGGCGCCGCGGCATCAGGCGGTTCACGACGCGGTGCAGGCCGGTGTGGAACAGCGTGCGCGCGTAGGCCTCGCGCAGCGCGAGCTTGAGCTTGTGCTTGGCGGTCACTTCGGGAAGTCGAGACTCTCGAGGCACGCTCGCAAGCACTTCTCTTGCGCCGCGAAATCGTCGGCATGCGCGGTTGCGACCACGTGCAGCAGATGGTCCGGGCGGACCACCGTGAGCCAGATCTGACGCTGGCGCAGTTCCGGAGTACCGGACACGTACTCCTGGCACAGCGCGTCGTAGCCGGCG
>SCVU01000362.1 GCA_004296785.1 Planctomycetota bacterium | reverse complement strand
TCGGGCGCGGCCTCGGCCTCGAGGGGTACCTCGCCGCGGTGCTGATCGGCGAAGGGCTGACCGCGCTGCTGCTGTGCAGTTGGATGTTCGCGCGCGTCGGACTCGGGTTCGACTGGCAGCGCCTGAAGCCGCTGATCGTCTACAGCCTGCCGCTCGTGCCGGTCGGCCTGTGCCAGCTCGGCATCCACCAGCTCGACCGCCGACTGCTCGAGGCGCTCGACAGCCACGCGACGGTGGGCCTGTACGACATCGGCTACAAGCTCGCGCAGATCCCGAACCTGCTGCTGCTCGGGCCGTTCATCCAGATCTGGCAGCCGTTCGTGTTCGCGATCCGCGACGCGCGCGAGCGCGCGCGCGTGGTCGGCGAGATCAGCACCTACGCGGTGCTCGCGATCGGCGGCGCGGTGATCGTGCTGGTGCTCGCCGGGCGCGAGCTCGTCACGCTGATCGACCACAGCAAGGGCAGCGCGTACGCCGAGGCGGCGCTGCTGATCCCTTGGGTCGCGAGCGGCTACGTGCTGTGGGCCGTCTACAACACCTCGCAGATCCCGCTGCTCGTCGACAAGCGCACCGGGCGGCTGCTGCTGCTCAACCTGCTCGGCCTGTGCGTCAACGTCGCCGCGAACCTGGCGCTGATCCCCCATTTCGGCGCGCTCGGCGCCGCGTACGCGACGTTCGTGACCTTCTTCGTGCTCGCGCTCGGCGGGATGCTGATGGCGCGCGCGATCGCCGGCACCATCTTCGAGGTGCGGCGCATCGGCGCGGTGCTCGCGTGCGTCGCCGCGGCGTCGGCGCTCGCGCTGTGGTCGGAGGGCGGCCACTCGCTGGCGCGCCTGTCCGCTCTCGTCGTGCTCGGCGCCGTGCTGGGCTTCGGCGTGCTGCGCCCCGCGGAGCGCGCCGCCTTCTTCAACTGGTGTCGGGCGCGCGTGCGCGCGTAGGATGCGCGGCGCGTGGCGATACACTCCCGCGAGACCCACGGCAACGCGTCGATCGGCTGGCTGCGCGCGTCGGTGCTCGGCGCGAACGACGGACTGATCTCGACGAGCAGCCTCGTCGTCGGCGTCGCGGCCGCGCACGCCGAGCGCGGCGCGATCGTGCTGACCGCCGTGGCCGGGCTCGTGGCGGGCGCGCTGTCGATGGCGGCCGGCGAGTACGTGTCGGTCGCGTCGCAGGCCGACACGGAGGCGGCCGACCGCGGCAAGGAGGGCCGCGAGCTCGCGACGGATCCCGAGTACGAGCGCGCGGAGCTCGCGGGGATCTACGTCGAGCGCGGACTGACGCCCGAGCTCGCGCAGCAGGTCGCCGACCAGCTCACCGCGCACGACGCGCTCGGCGCGCACCTGCGCGACGAGCTCGGGTACACCGAGGTCTCGCGCGCGCGCCCGCTGCAGGCCGCGAGTGCATCGGCTGCGTCGTTCGCGCTCGGCGCGCTGCCGCCGCTCCTGCTGGCGCTGAGCCTGCCTCTCGAGCGCATGCACGACGCACTGCCCGCCGCGACGGTCGGCCTGCTCGCGCTGCTCGGCGCGACCGCCGCGCGCCTGGGCGGAGCGTCGATGCTGCGCGGCGCGCTGCGCGTCAGCCTGTGGGGCGCCGGCGCGATGCTCGGAACCGCGCTGATCGGCCGGCTGTTCGACGCGCGCGTCTGATCGCGGCGCGGACGCGCTCGTTCGCGTGGACGCGCGCGTTAGGATGAGCGGATGACCTCGGCGCCGCGTGCACGCACGAGCCGGATGCCCGTGCGCGTGCTGGCGCTCGCGGCGGGCGCGCTGGTCGCGCTCGTGCTGCTCGAGCTCGGGTTGCGCATCGCCGCCGATTCGATCGCGCCGCAGCGCCGCGCGGGCGACGACGCCGCCGCGGCCGGCGAGCGCCGCATCCTGTGCTTCGGCGACTCGAACACGTACGGCATCCACCTCGAAGCGCACGAGAGCTATCCGGCGCAGCTCCAGCAGCTGCTCGACTGCGCGCCGTCGAATCCGTGGCGCGTGGTCAACCTCGGCTTCCCCGGCATGAACTCCGCCGAGGTGCGCGCCGATTTCGCGCGCGACCTCGACCGCTTTCGGCCGGAGATCGCGATCGTCTGGATCGGCATCAACGACACGTGGTCGCGCGCGCGCGCCGAGCTGTGGGATCTCCCCGACCGCGAGCCGGGGTCGGTCGAGCCGAACGCGCTG
>SCVU01000045.1 GCA_004296785.1 Planctomycetota bacterium | reverse complement strand
CGCGACTGGTCAGCCTCCGCGATCGCCATGCGAACGCGCGCCAGCGACGCCTGCAAGCTCGGGTCTGTCGTTACGGCACGGCGAATCGCGTCGCCGAGCGAGAGGTGCACCTGGGCGACGTCGGGTTCGTCCAACCCGCCGCCGTCCGCGCCGACGTGCCGGAACTCGATCGCGGCCGGAAGCTCGGCGACCTCCGCGATCGCGGACTCGGGTGCGACTTCGACGCGCGACGGTGCGTGGCAAGCCGCGAGCAGCGAGCCGCTGAGGATCGCCATGCGCACGAGGTGCGCGCGAAACGCGCGGGGCCACCATCGGCGCCAAGCGCAGAGCGCGCTCGCGTTCAGATCGATCGATCGAGAATCGAATGCGACGAGTTCATCGGACTGCACGGAATCACTCCACGTCTATGAGGGGCCCGGATCCGGCCTCGACGGACGCGCCGAGGCACAACGCCAACCGCTCCGCGTGGATGCGCCACGCTCGAGCAACGCGGTGGGCGGGGCTTCTAGACGAGGAGAACGACGCTGCGGATGTGCGCCAGCGACTGCGCTACGCGTGGAACATCGGGCGGCCGCTGGCTGCGCCGCGCATCGCGCTGTTCCGCAGCCTCAATGCGAATCGCCGTGGGCGGCGCGATCCACGGTCCGGCGCAGCTCGCGATCGAGCGCAGTTTCGCCGTCACCGCGTCGGTGCCATTCGGAACCGCGATGTCGATGCACGCGCAGTCAGCGCCATCGCCGCTCGTTGCGGCGATCTCGACCGAGTCGAGAGCATCGTGATGGTCTTCGCACGCGTCGCACGGATCGGCCGGGCCCTTGGTTTCGAGGTTGACGCAACCGTCGGCCTCGATGCACAGCACGTAGTCGCGCGCCGGAGTCAGTCCGGTGACGAGGAGCAGGGCGAGGCAAAGCCACGCCGTGACGCGCGATGGAAGGGACAGTCTCACGGGACGCGGAGCGATCGTACGTTGTTCGACTTCGGGCCCGCAACCGCTTGAGCCCGCATCCTGCGGCGGAGGTGGCGGGCTCCCCGTCAGTGCCTCAACTCGCGCTGCCACGCAGGTGCCCGACGATGTGCATCGCGGAGACGATGCGGATGATGCCCAGCCCGACCTGGCCTCAACAACGAGCGCGCGCCGGCAGCCCACGCCGACCGGCGTGAAGTCGTCGGGCTCGCGGCAGCCCGTGTCGTTGCCGACCAGGCATTGGCGAAGTGTCGTCGAAAGACGTGGCTCAGCCGGCGCGTGAGAGCACGACCGTCACCGCAGGACCTCCGCGAGCCGCGCGCGTTGAACGCCCGAGCGGCGTAGGGGCGATCAGCCGTCGACCTTGACCTTGCAGCACTCGGGCACTTCGGCAACGGGGCACTGATCGGCGCAGATCGTCTCTCCCGTGAGCGGGCAGACCACCTTGCCGGGACAGTCGGGACGCGCGCTCATGGCGCGGTAAGCGTACGCGCCACCGGCCAAGCACAACACGACGACAACCGCTCCGATGACTCGCTTCTTCATGATGAGGGGTGCTCCGCGAGCATCCTACCAAGGGGCGGCCGATCTGACCGTTGGCGCGGGCGGGGGGCCGCCACTGCAAGTCCGCTTCGGTAGGCGAAGACGCGCCGCCCTACGATGGGCGGCATGAGCGACTGCAGCGATTGCCGCATCGACACTCGCGCACTGCAACGGCGCGAGCGACGGGTGCTCGGTACCGTCCTCACCATCAACGCGGCGACGTTTCTCATGATGCTCGCCGCCGTCTACATCAGCGGCTCGTCGGCGCTGCTGTCAGGCGCCCTCGACAACCTGGGCGACGCCCTGACCTACGCGGCGAGCTTTGCTGTCGTGGGTGCGACGCTGAGGACCAAGGCCAAGCTGGCCCTGTTCAAGGGGCTCTTGATTGCAGGAGCTGCGTGCGGAGTCGCGATCCAGCTCGGTTGGCGCTTGCTTCACCCCGCCGTGCCCGTCGTCGAGTCGATGAGCATCGCTGCGCTCGTCAATCTCGCTGCCAACGCGGTGTGTCTAGCGATTCTCGCGCCCTACCGGCACGGCGACGTGAACATGGCATCGGTGTGGGAGTGCTCCCGCAACGACGTCATCGAGGGACTGGCCGTGATCGCCGCGGCGTTCGCTGTGTGGATGCTCGGCTCGGGTTGGCCCGACATCATCGTCGCGCTGGTCCTCTTGGTCTTGTTCGCGCGTTCGGCGAGTCGTGTGCTGCGTGCGGCATCGCGGGAACTGCGCTCGCCGGTGACGCAGGCGTAGCAAGGTCGAGAGGCGCGCCTCCTCGGGGTCGCGGACAAGCGTTTCGGGGGGGCCCCGCGTAGCTGCGCTCAGTGCCGTTTCGCCGCCGTCGCGAGGATCTGGGCCAGCAGGTCGTCGGGCACACGGCTCAGTCGGACGATGCGCGCCTCACCGTGCATTGACTCGATCGCTTGGCCCGCCTGATTGACGATGCGACCGCACGCCGAGCAGCGCGGCTCGGGCTCGCCAAGAGCGAGGATCGCCACCGACGGCCACGGCGCCGGAAACCGGCACGTGGCGCAGCGCTCGACGTGCGCGAGCTCACCGAGCTCGCGTTCGAGCGCGAGCAATCGGACGCGCAGGTTCACGGTCGGCGGCTCTCCAGCAGCCGCTCGAGCGACTCGATGCGCTCGAGGAAGTCCGCTTCCTGCGTCTTGCCGAGAGTGCGGTCGAACACCTCGCGCGCTGCGGCGACATTGCCCGCCTTGGCGAGCTCGACGAGCCGCGCGACGATCGCGCGCATGTCGTCTTCGCTGACCGCGGCGAGCATCGCGGTGCGAAGACGCGACACTTGCGCGGCGTGCGGGTTGCCCGGCCCGCCGCGGTTTCCGACGGCGAACCGTCCGGCCGCGTCGCGATCGCCGAGGTCTACGTGCCCGTTGGCTCCGTTTGCTGACGGCGTCGTCATGGGCGGTCACCCCGAACGAGCGGCGATCGCGAGTTCGATCGCCCGGACTCTTCATCGGCGCGCCGCGCGCCGACTGCCGCTTCCGGGCGGTTGGGCGGTCCGGGCGGTCTCACGTGCCCTCCTTCGGATCGATGCGTGCGAGCGCGGCGATCGCGGTGCGAATCGCGCTCGGCAGCGTCGGCCAAGCGGAGACGACGGTGCGCAGCTCGATGTCTCGCTCGATCGAAACGCCAAGCAATGCGCCAAGACGCTCGGCGTCATCTCCGGACTCCGCCGTGGAAGCGCCTGCTTCACCGCAACTTGCGACGGCTTCGCCCTGCTGCACGCCGTCGGATTGCAAATCCGTTATTCCCCGGTTCGATCCCGGG
>SCVU01000361.1 GCA_004296785.1 Planctomycetota bacterium | reverse complement strand
CCTGCGCGAACACCGAGCCGTCGGGCCGGCGCACGGTCACGTGCGTGTCCGCGTACGTCGTCGCGTCGCTCGCGGCGCCCGGATAGCGCGTCTCGACTTCGAACACCGCGGCGGCCGCCAGCGCGAACGAGTAGAAGTCGCTGTCGTTGTCGCCGGGCACGGGCGGATTGGCGGTCGAGCTGTACAGCGTGCGCGTCGGCGACCACGCGTTGCCGAGCACGAGCGGCGTCGCGCTGCCGATCGCGTTGTTCGGCTCGAGCGCGTCGAGCCGGAAGCGCTGCTTCCACGTGTTGAAGATCGCGTCGAGCTGCGGATACACGCCCGAGTCGACCGGCACGAAGAAGCCGTGGAACTCGTCGCGGATCGTCAAGTTGGTCGCGACGCGCACGGGCCCGGTGAAGACCTGCCATTGCGCGTCGTCGCCGCCCAGCCCGGCGAACGAGATCGTGCCGTTCAACGCGTCGTCGTCCGTCGCGCCGCCGTCGTTCGTCGCGAGCGTGTCGACGACGTCCCACAGCGCGCAGAAGATCGCGCCCTCGTCGGCCTCGCCGCCGGTCGCGCTCGCGTACGGCGAACCGTTCTCCATCCGCATCGACAGCTGCACGCCGCCGGTCGCCGCCGCGCCATTGCAGTCGAGGTAGTAGCCCGGGTCGAACAGCCCCTGCGACTGGCGCACCGCGCCCGCGAAGAACGTCGCCCAGCCCTCGCCGAAGCTGAGGCGCGGATCCTGGTCGCTCTCGCCGAACGTGTGCGAGCCGCCGGTGCTGTCGCTGTCCGAGTAGAGGTTGTGCACGACGTGGCCGAGCTCGTGCAGCTGCACGACGTCGTCGTAGCCGTCGTCGTCGGCGATCGTCGCGGTCGAGTTCAGCGCGAACGAGCCGGCGCCGCCCGGCCACACCATCCGCACCACCGCGATCGGGTTCGAGGCGCCGCGCGCCTTGACGTAGTCGATCGCGGCGACGGCCTGGTCGAGCAGGTTGAATGGATTCGCCTGCCGGCCGCCCGCGCTGATCTTGCCCGCGGTCACCGTGCCGATCGCGAGGTTCGTCGACAGGTCCCAGTTCGCGAACGTCGCGCTCGAGACCGAGTACTCGATGCCGAGGTTGTCGACGACCTGCAGCGCGAAGGTCCCGTACTGATTCGAGCGCGAGAAGCAGCGGACGATCAGGCTCGCGCTGCCGCTCGCGACGACCGGGATCGCGAACTGGCCGTTGTTGTCGGTGTTGCCGGTCGCGAGCACCGCGAGCGAGTTCGCGTCGAGCACCTGCACCGTCGCCTGGCGCACCGGGAGCTGCGGCTCGGCGCCGGTCCAGCCGCCGCCGAACGTGAACGCGCGATCGACGTAGCGGAACGTGCCGCTGGCGACGAAGTCGGCGTGCGCGCGGCCCGCGAACAGCGCGAGCGCGGCCGCCGCCGCCAGGTGCGTGAGTCGTGCTGCGCGCATCAGCGGACCAGCGCCGGGACGTCGCGGCTGAGTTGCGCGGCCGTGCGCACCGTGCGCACGCCTTCGAGTACCGCGGGGCGCGGCGCGCCGAACGCGAACACGCGCTCGTGCACGATCACGCCGCCCGGCGCCTCGGGTTCGGGCAGCGCGAGGCGCGCGGTGAGCTCGAGTGCGGCCGCGTTCGCTCCGCCGCGCAGCACGAGCCGACCGGCGCGCGCTTCGCCGCTCGCCGCGGGTCCTGCGACGCCGCTCGCATGCTCGACGAGCGTCCATCCCGCGCCAAGCGCGACGCGCGGCTCGAGCAGCTCACACGCGACAAGCGCGCGCACCGTGTAATCGAGCTCGACCGCGCCGTCGAGCCGCGCGCGCACCGCGCCGAGCTCGAGCGCGAGCGGCGCGAGCGGCTTGCAGTCGTCGCTCGCGAGCGCGGGGAACCGCACCGCGGCGGGCCGCGGGCCCGAGCCACCCGACAGGCACAGTGGCCCGAGCAGGCAGCACGCGATCAGTCCAGGATTTGGCCGCATGGGGACGCAGGGCGGTCGGGGCCCCTCGATCCACGGCCATTCTAGGCGCGGCGGGGCCGGGACGGGGGGTCAGCTTGCTCGGCGGCGCAACAGGCCGTCCGCGGCGCGCGCGAGCCAGCGGCCGAGGCTCGCGAGATCGAGCGACAGATCGAGCTCGCCCGTGTCGTCGCGGCGCGCCGGCGCCTCGAGCGTCCACGCGTGCTCGGCCGCGCGAGTTTCCTCGGTGCGCAGCCGGTCGAGCTCGCGCGCGCGCTGGCGCAACAACCCGCCGCCGCGCGCGAACGCGATCGCGCGCTCGAGCTCGCCGTGGTCGAGCCAGACGCCGTGCGTCTTGCAGACGTCGACGACGATGCCGGAGGAGCCGCCGAAGTTGCGCCGGTTCATCGGCTGCGCGCAGCGGACGCACGGCAGGTACTTGACCGCGCCGGCGTCGAGCGCGCGCGTCGGTTGCTTCTGCAGACCGAGCGCGCCGAGCACCGCGCCGTCCCGCTCGGCGCGCTCGCACAACTGGTCGAGCTGCTCGGGCTCGAGCCACAGGCCCGCGCAGGTGATGCACTCGACGAGCACGAGCGCGCCGGCGGTGCGCTGGCGCAGCGCGGACGCGCAGCGCGGACACTTCGCGGTGGCGGCGAGCGCGCGCCACGCCTGCGGTTCGATCGAGAGCCCGCACTCCATGCAGTAGCGCGCGCCGCTCGACATGCGGGCGCCGCAGTCGGGGCAGACGGAGTCGAGGCGGAGCTCGTCGAGCGTGACCTCGGCCGAGCAGTACGCGCAGGCGCGCGCACCGGCCTGCAGCGCGCCGCCGCAGCTCGTGCAGCGCAGCGCGCGCGGCGCGTGCGCGCGCGGCGACTCGACGAGCGCGCGCGCGCCGCACACGCAGACGATCGCCGCGCCGGCCGCGAGCGCGGTGGTGTCGAGCTGGCGCCGGCAGGCCGGACAGAGCTGGAGCGCGCGCGGGGACACGCGCTCCCTATCGGTGCGCGTCGAGCGCGCGGTGCAGGAAAACTCTTCGCGCCCGCGCTACCGCGCCGGCGGCGCGACTTCCCCGAGCAGCGCGCCGTCCGACTCGCTCGCGACGAGGATCGCGAAGCGCTCGACGTCCGCCGTGCTGCTCCCCGTGACCGTCGCGTAGTCGAAGCGACCGCGCAGATCCGTGTACCCGTCCTTGTGGAACCGCACCCCGCTCGGCCCGCGCGCGTACACCTTGACGTACGTCTTCGAGAGCGGCGCGCCCGTCGACGCGTGCGTGACCGCGAGCTGCCCGTACGACGCGAGCCACTGCACGCGCAGCGTCCCCTGCAGGCACGGCCGGCGCCGCACGATCCCGCCGGCGCGCGCCTCGACGAGCACGTTCGCCGCGCCGAGCTCGGCCGGCAGCTCGAACGTCTGCTCGCTCTCGCCCGCCGCGAGCGCGACCGTGTCCGTGCGCCGCGGCCGGATGAACGCGAACGCGCGCGCGTCCTGATCGACGAACGGCTTGGCCGAGAACGAGAGCTCGAGGTCCATCGGGTAGTACGCGACCTCGCACGCGTCGAGGTTGCGCCACGCGAGCTTGACCTGCCGACCTTCGACCGCGAGCTCGAGCGCCGGCTCGGCGGAGGCGAGCGCGTCCTGCCGCTGCTCGCGATCCGTCGGATCCGCGACCACCGGCGCCTTGCCCGCGACCTCGTCGAGCTGCGCGACGACGTTCGCGAAACGCGTGCGCCAGCGCTCGACCGGATGCTCGAGGTAGCGCGCGGCGATCGCGCGCGCCGGCGTCGGATCGTCCGCGTAGAACGCGAGGTACGCGGCGAGGTAGTCGTACTGCAGCCGCGACTGCACGCGGCTCGCGTCGATCGACGCGAAGCTCGCCAGCGCCTCCTCGACGCGGTCCTCGAGCAGCAGTTGGTAGGTCACCGCGAGCCGGTCGCGCGCATCGAGCACCGGCCGGTGCGCGAGGATCTCGAGCAGCCGCGCGCGCTGCGCCGTCACGTTCGCATCGACGAGACCGCGGCCGCCGTCGAAGCGGTGCGCGCGCGGATGGACCAGCGGATCGAACTCGAGGTGCTCGTACTCGTGCAGCTCGACCGGGTCGATGCGCACGAGCGGCGAGTCGAGGTACGGACCGCACTCCGCGAGCAGCCCCGGCTGCCAGCGCAGGAACTCGCGCGCGCCGTCGGCGTCGCGGTGGAACACCGAGTACGCCCACAGCGCGGGCTCGAACGCGTGCCGGCCGCGCAGCAGCCCGCGGATCGCGTCGTAGGCCGCGCGGTCGCGCATCCGCCACGCCAGCGCGCCGAGCTCGACGCGCCCGAGGTTCGCGCGCTCGAGGTACGCGAGCACGTCGGCGAGCGTGCCGCGCTGCGACACGTGCTCCCACGACTGCGCATCGACGACGCTCGGCGTGTCGACGACGGTCAGCAGTGCCGGCTGCGCGAACGCAACGACCTCGTCGCGCTGCCCGACGTGCACCGGGTAGTGCGCGAAGCGGCCGGCGCGCGGGAAGTAGAACGCGTACTCGAGCGCCTCGGTGTCGTACGCATCGAGGTGCACGCGCAGTCCGCGCGTGCGGCGCCCCTTGTCGAGCGGCAGCGCACCCGCCGGCACTTGCAGCAGGAGCTCGAGCTCGCGCTCGGTCGAGGTCGGATTCGTGACGACGACGCGGCACGCGTACGCGACGCCGGTGAGCAGCTCGCCGCGCGCGAACTTGTCGCGCTTGCGCGCGCCGTCGAACTCCGTGCGGTCGTCGAGGCGCAGGTAGTCCTGGCTGACGAGCAGCGGATCGGCCGCCGCGGCCGGCGCGCGCTCCCGCACGTCCTTGCGCACCGCGAGCAGCGGACCGCTCGCGCGCAGCGTGCGCTTGCCGCCCGCGGATTCGACTTGAGGCTCGCTCGCGGTGAACGGCAGATCGAGCACGGCGAGCGCGAGCAGCATCTCGGTCAGGCTGCGCGTCGCGTGCGTGAAGTGCGTCGAGACGAACGGCCGGCCCGCGCTCGCCTGCGCGAAATCGAGCCAGAACGAGCTCGGCGCGACGAGCGACGGACCTTGGCTCTCGCGGCGCACGTGCCAGTAGTCGCTCTCGGCGAGGATCAGCGTGTCGCTGAGCGGCTGGTACAGGCGCACGACCTTCTCGCGGCGCACGGCGTCGCGCGCGAGCTCGGCCGCATCGGACGGCGCTTCGAACTCTTCCTCCGCCGCGCCGGTCGTCATCAGCCCCGGGTTGTCGGCCTTCGCCGTTTCCTTGAGCTTGGCGCCGACGGCCACACCGGGAGAAGCCGGGCCGGTCGGAGCCGCGCCAGCGCCGGCCCCACCCGCGCCCGGGGGCGGCATGGAATCGCCGGGACCGCGGTAGGTCCCGCCTTCGGCGTCGGCCGACAGCGCGGCGCCCGCGAGCGCCGCCGCGAAGCGCTTCTCGTCCCCCGCCGGATCGGGCGGCAGGAGCTCGACGCGCTCGCGCACGCTGCGCGCGATCGCGGCGTCGCCGCTGCGCTGCGCGAGCAGGATCTGCTCGACGACGTTGAGCTGCGCGAACGCCCACGGCTCGCGGTAGCGCTCGAGCGGCGCAGCGAGCAGCCAGTCGTCGAGGAACGTGCGCTCGTGCTTGTTCGCGAGGTACGGCCGCACGACCGACTCGAAGAACGCGGGGTCCTTGCGCTGCAGGAACAGGTTGAGCTCGTGGCACGCGTGCTCGGAGTACGCGCTGAGCTGCTCGTCGCGCGACAGCGACGGCCAGCGCGTCAGGAACTCGAAGCGCGCGAGCTCGGGCGCGCCGCCGTGCGTGCGGAAGTAGCGGTACACGTCGTCGAGCGCGTCGTAGCTCTCGAGCGCGCTCGTCGACGCCTCGTCGATCACGAGCGCCTCGCCGGCCGGCACGAACTCGATGCCGCGGTGCTCGGCGACGTGCTTGGCCGCGTCGAAGGCGGCCGCCAGGCGCAGATCGCGCGTCG
>SCVU01000360.1 GCA_004296785.1 Planctomycetota bacterium | reverse complement strand
CGCATCGCACGAGGCCGCGGCGACTCGCGTGGCAGCCGCTGCACGTGACCACGCGGCTGGCTGGCGGGCTGCCGGACTTGCGCGAGCCCGGCGCGCAGCGCGTGCTGCTGCGCAAGTTGCGCGAGGGTTCGAGCCGCTTCGGGTTCCGCCTAGTCGAGTACTCGGTGCAATCGACCCACTTCCACCTGCTGGTGGAAGTGCCCGACCAGCGCGCGCTCACGCGCGGCGCGAAGGGGCTGTTCGTGCGACTGGCGAAGGCGCTGAACAAGCTTTGGCAGCGCAAGGGGCGCGTGTTCGCGCACCGGTACCACGCCGTCGCGAAAGTGACCGCGCGAGCGGTGCGCAACGCGCTCGTGTACGTGCTGCACAATGCTCGCAAGCACGGCCGGCTCGGCCTGGAGCTCGATCCGTTCTCCTCGTCGCCGTGCTTCGACGGCTATCGGTCCGAGGCGCAGTGCGGCAACTCGAGCGAGCTCGACGCCGCGCGCCTCCGATCGGCTTCGACCGGGGCCGCGGCGCTGCTAGGCCGGCTGAACGGCTGCATCGCGGTCCACGAGCTGCGCCGCTGGCCGGCGGTGTCGCGGCGCGCGCGAACGTGGTTGCTCGCGCGCGGCTGGCGACGGCTCGGGCTGATCGACCCGCGCGAATCGCCGTCGACGCGCGGCGCGGACGCGTGGTTCGAGCTCGGATGGCGTGCGGTCGCGCGGTCGTGAGCGAACGACGCGGCAGCCGCGTCCGCGCCGCGTCCGCGCCGCGCAGCGCGGCGCAGCCGAGCGGCGCAGCTCCGCACGCAGACACGCACGCAGACACGCACGCGCGGACGCTCGCGGGCACGCACGCACGCTCGCACGCTCGGCTGCTCGTTCGCACGCGCGGTCGGTCGCAAACCCGCACGAGCGCGGCGAGCGCGTACGCGCCGTGCCGCACACCTCCCCACTGCGACTTGCCGGCGCCGCTGCGCTCCGTTCAGCTCGCCGGCGGCGTCGCGTCGTAGTCGGCGCGCGCCATCCGCTCGATCAGCTCGCGGAAGGTCGTGCGCGGTTGCCAGCCGAGCTTCGCGCGCGCCTTGCTCGCGTCGCCGACGAGCTGGTCGACTTCGGCGGGCCGCAGCAGCTTCGGGTCGAGCGTTACGTGCGCGCGCCAGTCGAGCCCGAGCGCTGCGAACGCGATCTCGCAGACCTCGCGCACGCTGTGCATCTCCCCCGTCGCGATCACGAAGTCGTCGGGCGCGTCGAGCTGCAGCATCTTCCACATCGCCTCGACGTAGTCGCCGGCGAAGCCCCAGTCGCGGCGCGCATCGAGGTTTCCCATCGGCAGCGTCTTCGCGCGTCCGCGCGCGATCGCCGCGGCGCCGAGCGAGACCTTGCGCGTGACGAACTCGCGGCCGCGGCGCGGGCTCTCGTGGTTGAACAGGATTCCGCAGCTCGCATAGAGCCCGTAGCTCTCGCGGTAGTTGACCGTGATGTGGTGCGCGTACGCCTTGGCCGCGCCGTAGGGCGAGCGCGGGTAGAACGGCGTCGACTCGCGCTGCGGCACCTCGCGCACCTTGCCGAACATCTCCGACGACGAGGCCTGGTAGAAGCGCGCGTCCGGGCAGCGCTGGCGCACGCACTCGAGCAGGCGCGTCACACCCAGGCCGGTGAATTCGGCGGTGAGCACGGGCTCGGTCCACGACGTCGGCACGAACGACTGCGCGGCGAGGTTGTAGATCTCGTGCGGGCGCGCGAGGTCGAGCGCGCGCGCGAGACTCGCCTGGTCGAGCAGGTCGCCGTGCACGAGCTCGACGCGCTCGCGCAGGTGCTCGATGCGCTCGAAGCGCTGCAGGCTGGCGCGCCGCACGAGGCCGTAGACCTCGTAGCCGCGCTCGAGCAGGAACTCGGCGAGATAGCTGCCGTCCTGACCGGTGATGCCGGTCACGAGCGCGCGGCGCGGTTCGCTCATGCGCCCCCCTCGCCGCCGCCGCCGCGCCACAGCCACGCTGCGACGGCGAGCGCGAGTGCGATCCGGTACCAGCCGAACACGGACAGGTCGCGCGTGCGCACGTACGCGAGCAGCCAGCGCACGACGAGCAACGCGGAGGCGAACGCGACGAGCGCGCCGATCGCGAGCGGTGCAGCGCCGAAGGTGTCGAGCATCAGCCGGCCGTGTTTCAGCGCCGCG
>SCVU01000359.1 GCA_004296785.1 Planctomycetota bacterium | reverse complement strand
CGCGATCCGATCAGCTCGAGCGCGACCGGCGCGACCGCGCGGCGCGAATTGGATTCGGCGCGCGGCTCGTCGCGCGACGCAGAGCTCGAGCCCGCGTTCGCCGCGGCGTCGCGCGGCGCGCGTCGCGCCGAGATCCGCGCTCTGTCGCAGCACCTGCCACAGCTCGAGGCCTCCTCCGCCGACCTGTGCGAGCAGCACGTCGCGCAGCGACGCGCCGCCCGACTGCGCGAACGCGGCGATCGGCGCGGCCTGATAGCCGAGGTCGGTGACGAGCACGGCCTCGATCCACGCGGGGCCGGCGTCGGCGAGCTCGATGCGCGGCGGCGGCGCGCTCGGTGCACCGGGAGTGATCCAGATCCGCTCGTCGACGCGCAGTCGCTCGACCTCCGCGCCCGCGTCGACGAGCCGCAGCGCGAGCTCCTCGCCCGCGGTGGCGCGCTCCGGCAGCAGCAGCGCGCCGCGCGCGCCGCGCGCCCACGCGCGCTCGGCCGACTGCGCGCCGAACACCGCGCGCCACGGCCACAGCTCGCGCGTCGAGCGCTCGAACGGTTCGCGGAAGCGATCGGCGACGCCCCAGTGCAGCACGTACGCATCGCGCGCCGCGTTGAGGCGCGGCGCGTCCGCGCGCAGCGCCGGCGTCGCGTCGGCGCCGACGCTCGCGAGCTCGACGCGCGATGCGCGCACCCACGCCTCCGCCTCGCGACCGGCGCTCGTCCAGCTGTGCACGTCGCGCCACGCCTCGAATGCGAGCCACGCGGCGCACGCGAGCGCGGCCGCGAGGACGGCGCGGCGCAACTGCGGCGCGGCGAGCGCATCGAGCAGCGCCTGCCCGCGCGCTCCGACCGCCAGCGCGAGCGCGAGCGCGGGCACGAGCAGCGTGCGGCGGTGCTCGTCGGCCACCGTCCCGCTCTGCAGCACGTGCACGAGCGGCGCGCCGGCGACGAGCGCGCACGCGAGGCACGCGCCGATCGCGAGCGCGGCGCCGCGCGCCTTCCACAGCGCCAGCGCGAGCACGGCCAGCGCGAGTGCGCCGTGCGGCGCGAGCGCCCGCGCGAGCGCGCCGAGCGAGCGCGGCGCGGCGCGCCAGTCGAGCGCCTGTTCCGGGTAGCCGCCGACCCACACGTCCAGAGCGGCGCGGCGCGCGAGCAGCGCGAGCGCGAGCGCGAGTGCGAGCGGCAGCGCGGTGCGCGCGATGCGCCGCGCATCGTCGCCGCGCGCGAGCGCGAGCAGCGCGCCCCACGCCGGCAGCACGAACGCGATCTCCTTCGTCGCGAGCGCGAGGAATCCGACGAGCAGCGCGCCGACGAACGCGCCGTCGAGCGCGAGCACGAGCGCGCCGAGCACGAGCGGCGCGCACTGCGAGTCGACGCGCCCGACGATCCACACGACGGTGCCTCCGGAGTACGGGAACGCCGCCGCGAGCACGCCGGCCGCCAGAGCTCCCGCGCGTCCGCCGCCCAGGCGCAGCGCGAGCAGTCCGGCGAGCAGCGCCGTCGCCGCGTGGCAGGCGAGGTTGAACAGGCGCAGCGGCACGACCGCCGTGCCGGTCAGCGCCTCCTGCACGCCGAGCGTCGTCGTGACGAGCGGGCGCCAGAAGCGCACCGCGCGCATGTCGTACTCGCTCGTCGTCCAGTCGGCGAGCGCGCCGTGCTCGTGCACCCAGCGCAGCGCCGAGCTGTCCTCCGAGATCAGGCCGGCGTCGAGCGCTGCGAGGAACGGCAGCAGCGCGACGCACAGCGCGGCGACCCACCACCATCGCAACGGGTTCGCGGCGCCGTTCGTCGGAGTCGCATCCACGCGGGGGCGCGCGCTACTTGCGCCGCTTGCTCGTGATCTCCATCACGACGATCTCGCCGTGCGGCGGGATCGTGTCGTACATCACGATGAAGCGCTCGTCGGGGCTCTTGTTCGTCGTCACCATGCGGTACGGGCGCTGGCCCGCGACGTCGATCATCGTGCCGCGCATGTCGAACACGCCCTTCGGGCCTTCCTTGCCGCGGCTCGTGACCATCCACGTGCTCATCGAGTCGCCCCACACCGCGGTGTACTCGTTGGTGAGCTTGTCGTAGCCGAGCAACTGCAGGCCCTGGAAGGGCATGCCCATCATGTTCCCTTCGATCTCCTGCATCAGATAGCGGCCGCCGAGCACCGGGTGCGCCTTCACGGTGCCCGTCGATTCGATCCACGGCTGGTCCGGCGCCATGCGGAGCTTGATCGTGTTGTCCCACGCGCCGGCGTCCTGCATCAGCGCCGCGTGCTCGGGACCCGGAGTGCCCAGGCGCTCCATCTCGGCCATCATCTTCGCCATGTCCATGGCGGGCGCGGCCGCGGGCTCCTGCGCGTGCCCGGCCTTGGAGTGCGACTGCGTCGACTGGCACGCCACGCCGGTCAGCGTCGCGAGGGCGAGCACGGCGAACGAAAGGGGGAGCGTCGGTTGCTTCATGCGGCGTAGCGTACTGCGCTCGCCGGAACGCCGCCAATTCAGCGGCGCGCGCGCTTGCGATACGCCGATGCGTCGACGCCCAGGCGCGCGAGGCGCGAGCGCAGCGTGTTCGGATTCAGGCCGAGCGCCGCGGCGGCGCCGAACGGGCCTTCGACGCGCCCGAGGCTGCGCCGCAGCGCGTCCTCGAGCTCGCGCCGCGACGGCGGGCCGCTGCGCGCGAGCGGCGGCGCGGCGCCGCGCGCTTCGTGCGGGAAGTGGGGCGGCGCGCCGTGCTGCGCTGGCTGCTCCGCGTCGCGGCGCGGCGCGCGCTGCACTTCGCTCGCGCGGCGCGGCTCGCCGCCGCCGACGCCGAGCGCGGGCCCGATCGCGAGGCGCGCTCCACCGCCGAGCAGGACCGCGCGCTCCATCACGCTCGCGAGCTCGCGGATGTTGCCCGGCCAGTCGTAGCCGGCCAGCAGATCGAGATCCTCGCGCGTCGGCGACTGCGGCGCGATGCCGAGGCGCCGCGCCGCCTTGAGTGCGAAGTGCGTCGCGAGCGCGGGCAAGTCCTCGGGCCGCTCGCGCAGCGGCGGCAGGTGCACGGGGAACACCGCGATCCGGTACCAGAGGTCGCGCCGGAACTGCTCGCGCTCGACCATCGCCGCGAGGTCGCGGTGCGTCGCCGCGACGATGCGCACGTCGACGCGCAGGCCCTGCTGGCCGCCGACGCGCTCGAACGTGCCGTCCTGCAGCACGCGCAGCAGCCGCACCTGCGCTTCGAGCGGCAGCTCGCCGATCTCGTCGAGGAACAGCGTGCCGGTGTCGGCGCGCTCGAACCAGCCGGCGCGCGAGCCCGTCGCGCCGGTGAAGCTGCCGCGCTCGTGGCCGAACAGCTCCGAATCGATCAGCTGCGCGGGGATCGCGCCGCAATTGACGCGCAGGAACGGCCGCTCGCGCCGCGGCGAGCGCCCGTGGATCGCGCGCGCCGCGATCTCCTTGCCCGAGCCCGTCTCGCCGAGCAGCAGCACCGGCAGATCGGACGCCGCGACGAGCGCGAGCCGCTCCATCACCTCGCGCAGACCGCCTTCGGTGCCGACGATCGTCTCGGCGATCTCGGTGCGGCCCAGGCGCGCGAGCAGCGAGCGGCGATCGGCCTCGGCCGTCTCGCGCAGCGCGTGCTGCGCGCGCTCGCGCGTGGCGTTCTGCAGCGCCGTCGCGAGCGGTTCGAGCAGCGCGGCGGCGCACGCGAGCTCCGCCGCGTCGGGCGCGCGAGCTCCGTCGAGCTCGAACAGCGCCACGCCGAGCGGCTGCGCGTCGCCGCGCAGCGGACCGCACACGACCGGCGCGCTCGCGCCGCGCGCGTGCAGCAGCGCGCCGAGACCGCTGCGGCTCGGCGCGGCGTGGACCTCGATCCGACCGGCCTGGCAGAACGCGAGCCAGCGCTCGAGCTCGTCGCCCGCGGGCTCGCGGCGCGCCGCCGGCGCGAAGCGCGCGCTCGCGCCGTCGGTCGAGAAGCGCGGCACGAGCGCGCGCCGCTCGACGTCGAACTCGCGCAGCTCGAGCAGCCGCAGCGGCAGCACCTGCGCGCAGGCCGAGACGATCGCGCGCGCCGCCTGCTCGAGCTCGCGGTGCCGCGCGACGGCGCGCCACGCGGCGAGCAGCGCGTCGCGCTCCGCGTCCGCGCGCGCGTGGCGGCGCGCCGTCAACCGGCGCCTCCGCCGCGGCGCCGCTCGGCGAGGTACAGGCGCGTCCGGTAGCGGATCGCCACGCGGCCCGCAGCGTCCGCGCGCCGCGCGTGGAACTCGCGCAGCGCCGTCGCGAGCTCGGCCGCGGCGAGCGGCACGTACGAGGCCGAGCGCGCGCGGCCGATCAGCCCGTCGGCGTCGAGCTCCTGCGCGTGCGCGAAGCTGCGCTCCCAGCACGCGTCGAACGAGCCGCTGCCGGCCAGTTCCTCGGGCCACAGGTGGAACGCCTCCTCGCGCGCGCGTTGCGCGCCGCGCGCGACGACGTCCGAGTACTCGGCCGTCGCCGCGTCGGTGAGGTCGCGCACGTTCCACAACAGCGCGAGCCGACCGCCGGGCACGAGCACGCGCGCGATCTCGCGCAGCGCCGCGCCCGGTTCGAACCAATGGAACGCCTGCGCGGCGAGCGCGAGCTCGAAGCCGGCATCGGGCAGCGGCAGCGCCTCGGCGCGCGCGTCGAGCCACT
>SCVU01000358.1 GCA_004296785.1 Planctomycetota bacterium | reverse complement strand
TCGGGGCGCAGCAGGCTCGTCGCGAGCGCGAAGCGCACGCCGGTCGCGGCCGGCGCGTCGAGCTTGCGCTCGGCCAGCGCCGCGATGCGCGCTTCCGCGGCGGCGCTGCCGAGCGTCGGCCGCCAGTCGTCGGCGATGAACCGCGCCAGGCGCTCCTCGATCGAGCCGTCGCGCAGCGCCGTCAGGCACTCGTCGTACAACTCGCCCTTCGGATCGCCCTTCGAGAGGTCGAGCGCGAAGATCCACACCTCGGCGACCGCCGGATCGGCGTGCGCGCGCAGCGCGAGCTCGCGCGCGTGCCCCGCGTACTCGGCGGTCGGGTCGACCAGCGCGGACGTGTCGCCGCCGCGCTTGAGCGCGCGGTCGTACTCGCGCCGCGCCGCGCGCCAGCGCGCGGCGAGCTTCTTCAGCTCGGTCTCGATCGGGCTCGGTGCGGGCGCGGCGGCCGGCGCGGCGCCGGGCTCGGAGTTCGGGCGCGGCGGAATCGGTCGCGCCGGCTCCTGCGCGAGCGCGAGCGACGCGAACGCGAACACGCCGAACGAGAGAGCGAGCTTGTCCATCGATGCGGCGCCTGCGCTGCGGGCGCCGTGTCTTCCGTTCTACTCGCGCGGCGGCGTTTGCGCGAGTCGCCGTTCACTTCCGGCGCAGCTCGACGGTAAGGACCGCGTACCCGTCGAGCTCGAAGTGCTCGACCTCGAGGCGCACCGGCCTTTTCTTCTCGACGCGGAACGCGGCCTGCGCGTTCTTCGGCGCGTGCCACGTCCAGTCCTCGTGCACGACGGCGCCATCGACGCGGACGCGCACGCCGTCGTCGCTCGTGATCGCGAGCTCGTAGTCGCCGGGCTCGAGCTCGACGCGCGCGTCGGCCAGCGTGCCGAAGCGATCGGGCGCGAGCCCGGCCGGTCCCTGCATGCCGTACGCGAGCCGCAGCCGCGCGAGCGTGCGGCTCGGCGCGTCCGCCGCCTGCGCGCGCCAGCCGGTTTCGTCCTGCCGCGGATCGATCGTCCACGCGAAGTTGCGCACGCGCCAGTCGAGTCGCTCGAGGATCGCGCGCGCGCGCGTCTCGCCGGCGGCGCTCGTCGCGACGAGCTCGTACTCGAGCACGCCGGGTCGTTCGGAGCTCGGCCGCACGAGGATCTCGACTGGCGGCGCGCCGCTCGCGGCGCGCTCGAGCGCGACAGGGCCGCTCGCGCGCACGTCGCGCAGCTCGGCCGCGCCGAGGAAGCGCCACACGTGCGCGCCGTCGCGCTCGCCGACGCGCTGCAGCAGCGGCGCCTGCCAGTCGTACGGGCCCCATTCGGTCATCACGATGTGCTCGCGACCCGCCAGCGCCGCGCGCGCACCGACCGGGCGGCGCGCGCCGAGCAGCTCGATCTCGGTCGGCGCCACCGGCGGCGGCGCGGTCTCGAGCTCGAGGCCGTCCTCCGCGTCGCGCTCGATCGGCACGTCGTGGAAGCGATTGCCGAGGTCGAGCACGCCGGTGCAGTGCTGGAGCTGGATGCCGATCGGCGTCGCGGTGAACACGTTGCGCAGGATCTGGTTCGCCGCGCACGCCACGTCGTTCGCGCGCGCCCACGGCAGTTTCGCGAGCCCCTCGTCGGCATCCCACCACAGCCGCACGCCGCAGGCGTCGCCGTCGAACGTGTTCTGTTCGACGCGCACGCGCCGCGCGTGCTCGACGTTGATGCCGCCGCGCTCGGCGCCGTAGCCCGACTCGCCGTTGCGCGCGAACTCGTTCTCGGCGACGTGGAACTCCTGCGAGTAGCCGCCCCAGATCCCGCAGATCGCGTTCTCGACGAAGCGGTTCTCGCGCACGGTGTTGCCGAACGAGAACGTCAGCTCGAGCCCGTGCGCGGCCGCGTACGAGAAGTCGTTGCCGACGAACAGGTTGTCGTTGCAGCCCTTGCGCCGGTGATCGAAGCCGTCGGGGCCGGCCTTCTCGCCCAGCGCTTCCTTGCCGCCGAAGCCGAAGAAGCCGTCGCCGCCGTGCGTGCTCGAGTTCTCCGCGAGCACGTTGCGGCAGCACTGCTCGAACATCAGGATCCCGGCCGAATCCTGCCCGCGGTTGTAGACGCCGTGGCTGTAGCCGCGCACGCAAAAGTCGAATGCGTTGCGCGTGATCAGCGACTCGCTCGTGCGCCACAGCGCGAGGCCCCAGCCCGACAGGAACGACGCGTCGTTGTCGTGCACGCGCGCGCGCAGCACGCGGTCGAGCAGGATCCCGTTCTGTCCCGCGCGCACGCGGTTGCGCGCGAGATCGACGCCGTCGGAATCCTCGACGTAGATCGCGGCGCCGTGCTGCGCGAGCCACTGGTTCTCGTCGTTGTCGTGGGGGAACAGCCAGTCCGCGCCGTCCTCCGCCTCGGGCGTCGAGCGCAGCCGCTGCGCGTAGTTGCGCTCGAACGCGCCGTCGTGGATCGACAGGCCGTCGGCAAAGCTCGCGTGCACGCCGACCTTGAAGCCGCGGATGCGCGGCCCGACC
>SCVU01000357.1 GCA_004296785.1 Planctomycetota bacterium | reverse complement strand
CGACGAGATCGGCCAGCGCCGGCAGGTAGTCGCGCTCGAGGGTCATCACCTCGATCGGACTGTTCGTGCTGCGCATGCGGATCCACAGGTCGTGCGTCAGCGTCGCGTGTTCGCCGACCTCCTCGACCGCCACGATCTGTTCTTCGATCGTGCGGCCCGCGCCGTCGTCCTCCGCCGGCATGCGCGGGTCGACCCACGGGTCGCGCCGGCCGCGCTGGCCGCGGTAGTCGTAGGCCGCGAGCTGCAGCGCCGCGCGCTGCTTCGAGATCTCCGTCGACAGGAGGTCGCGCTTGCGCTCGTAGGCCTCGATGTCGACCGGCTTGCCCACTTCCGCGGGCTGGTAGACGTACGACTCGATCTCGAGCTGCACCTCGTGGTGCACCTCGGTCGCCTTGTCGCCGTTGCGCTTGTGGTCCTCGCGCTTGGCCGCGGTCAGCTTCAGCGTGTTGACGCTCATGAAGCGCGGGTGGCGCTCGACGAGGCTCAGGAACGACAGCAGTTGGAACGCGTCGCCCGCGAAGGTGATCTCGTAGCCGACCTTCTGGAAGTCGGCCTTGCTCTGCTTGTCGTCGCGGCCCTGGTTCTTCTTCTTGAGCTGCGAGATCGAGACGCCGGAGTTCTCGGCGAACGCCTGCAGCGTGCGCACGTACTCGGTGATCTCCTGGTCGCTCGGCAGGATCTGACGCATCGCCGCGTCGAGCTCGCGCTGCACGATCACGTCGCGCTCCAGGCCGGGCCCCTTCGCGAGCTGCGTGCGCGCGCGCTCGGCGTCCTCGCGCAGCGAGTCACGCGCGGTGCTGGCTTCGGCGATCGCGCCGTACTCCCACCAGATCAGCGTGCCCAGGCCGCCGAGCACGAGGACGCTCGCGCCGCCCGCGAGCAGCAGCGTCTTGTCGATGTTGGGGAACTTCACTGGTCCTCTCCTTCGGCGGCCTTCTCGTCCTTCGAGTCCTTGGCGGGGTTCTTGGCGCCGGCCTTGGCCGACTTGGCGCTCTTCGACGCCTTGACCGGCTTGTCGGCCTCGGTCTCGCGCGCCTTGAGCTTCAACTCGAGGTCGAAGTTCCACGCGCTGCTCGGGATCAGGCCGTCGCCGTCGTCGCGGCGCTTGCCCTCCGGAGGCTTCGGCGGCTCGAAGCCGGCGAAGAACTCGGAGCCCTGCAGGTCGTCGAGGAAGTTCGCGACGAGTCCGATGTTCTCGCCGCCGCAGTTCGCCTGCGCCTTGTAGAGGCCGGCGGTCTTCGTCTTCTTGTCGTACTGGCGCGAGACGGTCAGGTCGTCGAGCCAGATCAGGTACTTCTGGCCGCTGCCGCCCGTGTTGATCGTGTCGATCATCTGGTCGAGCTTGGCCGTCCAACCGACGCGGTTCTGCGCGATCTCGTCGAGCGTCGAAGCGCGCGACTCGAAGCTCTTGCGCTCCGCTTCGAGCGCCTTCACGTGCGCGAGCTGCGGCTGCAGGCTGTCGAGCGTCTCCTGCGCGACCTGGCGGTCGCTCTGCGCGGCCGCGAGCTCGCCGAACCACAGCCACGCGCCGTACGCGCCCATCGTGCACGCGGTGCCGACGACGCCGGCGACGAGCATCACGGACTTGAGCGGCATGCGCTCGCGTCCGCGGAATTCCTTCGGGAGCAGGTTGATGTAGATCATGCTGCGCGCACCCGCGAAGCCAGGCCCACGGCGACGGCCAGGGACGGCCCGATCTGGTCGACTTCCTCGGGCGGGATCCGGCCTTCCTGGATCCGCAGGCCCGACAACGGGTTCCACGGCCGCACCGTGCGACCCGTGCTCTGCGCGAGGAACTCGATCGCGCCGGGCGCGAGCAGCGCTCCGCCCGACACGAGCACTTCCTCGACCGCGAGCTCCTCGCGGTTCTCGACGAACTCGAGCGACAGCCCGATCTCGCTGACCATGTCCTCGAGCACCGGCACGATCGCGCGCGCCACTTCGAACGCGCGCTCGCCCGGGCTGCGCTTGAGCGCCTCGGCCTCGGCGACCTCCATGCCGAGCCGGCGCGCGATCGCCTGCGTCATGTCGGCGCCGCCCTGCCCGATCTCGCGGCTGAAGCACGTCTCGCCGTGCGCGAGCACGTTGATCTGCGTGCGCGAGGCGCCGACGTCGACCAGCGCGATCGGACGGTCGGTCGACTGACCGAGCGTCAGCGCGGCGAACTCCCACGCATTCGCGATCGCGAACGCGTCGAGGTCGACGGCGACGGGATTGACGCCCTGGTTCTGGACGTCCTTCAGCATCTGCTGCAGCGCCGCGAGGCGGCACGCCGCGAGCACGACGTTGATCTGACCTTGGACTCCGCCGTCGCCGGACTTCTGCGGGCGCCGCTTGAGGCGCTGGCAGTCCATCACCACGTCGTCCTTGTCGAACGGCAGGTACTTGTCGAGCTCGTAGTGGATGGCCTGCCGCAGCTCGGCGTCGCTCATCTCGAGCATCGAGATGTAGCGGACGACGACCGACTGGCCGGCCACCGACAGGACTGCGTTCTTGGTGGAGAACTTGCCCTCGGAGAGGAGTTGCGCGATCGCAGCGTTGCGATCGCCGCCGGACGGGACCTCGACGCGCGCGAAGCCCGTCAGGACTGCCTCTTCCCCTTGCAGGGTGATCTCGACCGCCTTCAGGACCTGGCTACCCAGGTCGAGGCCGACGATGCTCTTTTGCTTGCGGAACAAATTGCCCTCGGTGCGGCAGGGGGAATCCCGAGAGCGGCTCCTTCGGCCCGCGTTCGGACCGAACGCGGAAACTGCAGGAACCGGGCACGGGCCCAGCCTACGCGGCCCCGTTTCGGCCTTAGCGGGGGGGAGGGTTTAGGTGCTTTCGCCGAAACCGCCGGCGACGAGCTTCTCGAGGGCCTGGAGCAGCTCCGCCGCGTCCTTCCCCGACGCGCGGAAGCACAGCTCGGCGCCTTGCGCGGCGCCGAGCGTCATCAGCTCGAGGATGCTCTTCGCGTTGACCTCTTGTCCCTCGGAGGCGACCGAGCACTCGGACTGGAACGCCAGTGCCGTCGACGCGATCGCGTGGCACGGCCGCGCGTGCAGTCCGCGCGGATTGACGATGCGCACGCAGCGCTCCAGGAGGTCCTGCGCCATGGGGATGTGTCGAGCGGGAGTCGCGGCGGCCGAGCGCGGTCCCGTCAGCCCTCCAGGCGCCGCGCGGTCTCGGCGAGCAGCGCGAGCAGCTCCGCCTTCGTTTCGACGCGGCCGGCGAAGCGCCTGAAGTCCGCGTCGCGGCCGATCCGCGAGATCCACTGCATCAACGCGAGGTGGCGCTGTGGATCGTGCTTCGGCCCGGCCTTGTCCGGGCGGATCACGGCGAACACGACGCGCACGCCGGCACCGTCGAGAGACTGCCACGCGACGTCCGCCGCGGTCACGCACAGCGACAGCGCCGCGCGCTCGATGCCCTTGAGCTGCACGTGCGGGATCGCGACGCCGAGCCCGACGCCGGTCGATGCGACGCGCTCGCGGTCGAGCAGCGCGCGCAGCGCGGCCGCGGCCGAACTCGCCGGCAACTGCTTCGAGCGCGCGAGCAGGTCGACGACGCGCTCCAGCACCGCGTCCTTGTTCGCACCGGCCAGCGCGACGGCGCAGGCGGCCGGCCGGAACGAAGCGGTGAAATCCGGGGCGGCCGGGGGCATCGCGAGGCGCGTGAGGATAGCAGGCGCGGCGGGTCGCGCGTCTACGCCCCGCGGTCGGCCCCGGCGCTC
>SCVU01000044.1 GCA_004296785.1 Planctomycetota bacterium | reverse complement strand
ACTCCCCTGGCGCTCCGCGCCGGGGGACCGGCGCGACAGCCGTGCGGATGTTCTCACACACGGCCAAGGCTTGCGAACGCCCGTTCGCGCGCCTTTCGGCGGTGCGCGCCTTGCGCGCGGGCTCGTGCGGCGCCGAGCGGCGCCTGGCCCGCGGCGCATTCTCGCGCACCGCGCCTCCAGCGGAAGCGCGCAGTGTAACACGGGCGGCGAAAACGCGCCGCCGGCGGGTGTCAGTGCAGCTTCTCGACCTCGCCCAGCAGCCGCACGCGCTTCACGCACATCAGATCGACGTGCGCGTCCTTCGTGTTCACCGCGACGCCGTAGGTCGCGGTCTGGCGGATGTACGCCTCGGCGTCCTCGGCCGCCGCGAGCACGTGCACGTCGCAGTCGTGCAGCAGCGCCTGGAACGCATTCGTGGAGTCGAAGCGGCCGATCACGACGCGCTTGCCCTTCGCGTCCTCGCATTCGACGACGACGTTGAGCCCGTGGGGGGCGGAGCGGAGATCCATGGCGCGCAGCATACGGGAGCGCGCCGGCCCCGCCGCGGCGGGGTACCGCAAGTGCTTGCGCGGAAACGCCCTACGCGGCGCGCGCGCGGCCGGCCCCGCGGCCGTGCCGACGCATCCTGAACCGAAGCTCGCGGCGACAAGTCGCGGCGCGACGCCTATCCTGTACCCCGATCCCATGAAGCAATTCCCCTCGCTCCTCCGTGCCGGTGTCGCCGGCGTCGCTCTGTTCACGGTCTCCGGGCTCGCGTTCGCCGGTGCTCAGCCGAGCGCGGCCTTCGCGCTGCAGGCGCCCGCTGCGCCGCAGTCCGAGCACCTGCTCGACCTGATGGTCGGCGACGTCGCGCCGCCGATCGCCGTCAAGAAGTTCGTCAAGGGCGAGGAGATCCGCTCGTTCCAGAAGGGCCAGGTCTACGTCGTCGAGTACTGGGCGACGTGGTGCGGTCCGTGCCGCGCGACGATCCCGCACCTGACCGAGCTGCAGGCGAAGCTCGGCTCGAAGGTCAAGTTCATTGGCGTGAGCGTGTGGGAAAAGGACCAGAGCCTGGTCGAGCCGTTCGTCACCGAGATGGGTGACAAGATGGTGTACTCGATCGCGATGGACGACGTGCCGGAGGGCGACCGGAAGGGCTCGAACGGCAAGATGGCGAAGGCGTGGATGACCGCCGCCGCGCGCAACGGCATTCCCAGCGCGTTCATCGTCGACGGCGACGGCAAGATCGCGTGGATCGGCCACCCGATGTCGGGCATGGAGAAGACGCTCGACGCGATCCTCGCCGGCGAGTTCGACCTCGCGAAGGCGACCAAGGAATACGCCGGCTCGAAGGAAGTGCGCGCCGCGGCGTCGCAGCAGGCGCTGAACAAGGCGCTCGAGTCGGGCGACAACGCGGCGGCTCTCGCCGCGCTCGACAAGATGGTCGCGCAGGATCCGAAGAACCCGAACGCGGCGATGACCAAGTTCAGCGTGATGCTGAACCGCATGAAGAGCTACGACGCCGCGTACGCGTACGGCGCCGAGCTCGTCGACGGCCTGTTCAAGGACAACTCGAACCTGCTGAACGCGATGGCGTGGACGATCGTCGATCCCGACCGCGCTCCCGCGAAGCAGGACCTGCCGCTCGCGCTGCGCGCCGCAACGCGCGCGAACGAGCTCGTCAAGGACGATGCGCCGATGAAGGCGTCGGTGCTCGACACGCTGGCCCGCGTCTACTTCGCGATGGGCGAAGTCGCCAAGGCGATCGAGACGCAGACGAAGGCCGTCGCGCTCGCGCCCGAGCAACAGAAGGCCGAGCTGCAGAAGACGCTCGACCTGTACAAGACGCCGTCGGTCAAGGGCTGAGCGAGCTCGAACCGCTCCAAGTCCTCGCAGCGAGGATCGGCCGCCCCGGGTCCTGCGTCGCCAACGCGGCGCAGTAGCCCGGGGCGGCTGCCATTTGGAACACGCTCCAGCGCCGCGGCGCGCCGCGCTCGTCGCGCAGCAGCTCCGGCGCTTCGAGCGGCCCGCGCTCGGCTCCGATGTCTGCGAGCGTCTGCGTGATCCCCGCGCCGCACGCCTTGAGGATCGCCTCCTTCAGCGTCCACTGCCGGTAGAACTCGAGGTGGCGCCGCGGCGCGTCGAGCGCGAGCCAGCGCGCGTGCTCCGCCGCGCCGAGCACGCGCTCGGCGAGTTGCGCGATCTCCTCGAGCGGCCGCATCTGTTCGACGTCGACGCCGACCGGCGCCGCGCGCGCGACCGCGATGAGCCCGCGCTCGCCCGAGTGCGCGACGTTGAAGTGCAGCGCGCCGCGCTGTGCGCCGGCGAGGTGCGGCTTGCCGTGCACGCCCTCCTCGAACGCGAGTGCGCGCGGATCGCAGCCGAGCTCGCGGCCGAGGATCGCGCGCAGCGCCG
>SCVU01000356.1 GCA_004296785.1 Planctomycetota bacterium | reverse complement strand
CGGCGCGGCCGGGGCGGCGCCGCGCGCGCGCTCGAACAAGCCGCGCGCGGCGAAGCGCGGGCCGATCTGCGCGGGTGCGCCGTTGGCGGCGCCGTTCGCGCTCGCCCACTGCGCGAGCACGGGACGCCACTCGGCGGGTACGGAGCTCGGGTCGGCCGTGTAATCGGCGTACAGCGCCTCGACGAAGGCGAGGTTGTGGCTGTCGAGCTCGGGCGGGGAGGGCGGCTTGTTCACGCGGCGCGGATCCGTGCGAGGGGCGAACAAGATAGCGGATGCAGTGCGCGGAGTCGTGTCGCGCGGCGAGCGGCGCGGCGCGCCTCACGGTCGCTTCACCGACGATTGACCGGCCGCCGGGACCTTGAAAAGCGACTTCCTGCTATCCTCCGCCCCTTCATTCTCGGTCCCAGGCCCCCCCAGACGTCTGTATGAAGTCCCCGCTCAGCAGCGCCGCTTCGGCGCTCGGTCGCTTCGTCCTTCCTTCGCTGTGTCTCGCGGCCTCCGCGTTCGCGCAGTTCACCAGCGGCCGCGTCGTCGTGCTGCAAGCCGGTGACGGCGTCGGCACGCTGTCGGCGAACGGCAATCCGATCGTGCTGAAGGAGTTCACGAGCGCGGGAGCCGCGGGCTTCTCGCTGACCGTGCCGAGCACCGGCGCCACGCCGCTGATCATGGCCGGCAATGCGACGACGGAAGGCAATCTGAGCCTGTCGTCGGACGGCACGCAGCTCGTGTTCGGCGGCTACGCGCAGGCGCTGCCGAACGCGACGGGCCTCGCGGGCTCGACCGCCGCCGCGATCAACCGCGCGGTCGGCGCGGTCGACGCCGCGGGCACGTTCACGCGTCCGTTCGCGAGCGCGAGCCACTTCAGCGGCGGCAACATCCGCGCGGTCGCGTCCGACGGCACGAACTACTGGGCCTCGGGCTCGAACCAAGGCGTCAACTACTTCGGCCCCGGCGCCGCCGCGACGATCGCGGCCGGCAAGACGAACCTGCGCGCCGCGGCGGCCTTCAACGGCCAGCTCTACGTGTCGAGCCAGTCCGCGGCGGGCGCACCGGCGAACGTCGGCGTGTTCGCCGTCGGCTCGGGCTTCCCGACGACGGCCGGTCAAGCGCTGGCGACGACCGTCCAGACCATCGCCGTTACGCCGAACGGCTTCTACCTGAGCCCGTCCGGGACGGTGATGTACGTCGGCATCGCGACGGGCGTCGAGAAGTGGACGTTCAGCGGCTCGTGGGCGCTCGCGTACACGCTGACGTTCACGAACGGCGCGAGCTCGGTGATCGCGGACTTCTCGGGCGGAAGTCCGGTTGTCTACGCGACCGTCGGCACGGGCGCCGCGAACACGCTCGTCAGGTTCACCGACCCCGGCGCGGGCGGCGCCGTCGTTCCGACGGTCCTCGCGACCGCGCCGGCGAACACCTCGTTCCGCGGCGTCGCGTTCGCACCGAGCGGCTCGTGCACCGCGCCGAACGTGACCGGCGACCCGAGCAGCGCGTCGGTCTGCGTCGGCTCCGCGCCCGTTCAGTTCAGCGTCGTCGCGACCGGCACCGCGCCGCTGTCGTATCAGTGGCGCCAGAACACGGTCGACCTGACGAACGGCGGTTCGTTCGCGGGCGCGACGAGCGCGACGCTGACCGTGAATCCGGCGAGCGCGGCCGAGGCCGGCAGCTACGACTGCGTCGTCACGAACGCGTGCGGCAGCGACACGTCGAGCGCGGCCGTGCTCGCGATCGACACGGCGGACACCGACGGCGACGGCACGGCCGACTGCAACGACGGCTGCCCGAGCGACCCGAACAAGATCGCGCCGGGAGCGTGCGGCTGCGGCGTTTCGGACGCCGACGGCGACGGCGACGGAACGCCGAACTGCGTCGACGGCTGCCCCGCGGATCCGAACAAGATCGCGCCCGGTCAGTGCGGCTGCGGCGTGAGCGACGCCGACTCCGACGGCGACGGCACCGCGGACTGCAACGACGGTTGCCCGAGCGATCCGAACAAGATCGCGCCGGGCATCTGCGGCTGCGGCGTCGCGGACACCGACAGCGACAGCGACGGGCTCGCCAACTGCATCGACAACTGCCCGAATGCGGTCAATCCGCTGCAGGAGAACGCCGACGGCGACGGCGCGGGCGACGCGTGCGATCCGTGCCCGAACGATCCGCTCGACCAGTGCCTGGTCTGCGGCCCCGACTCGGACGGCGACGGCATCGGCGACCTGTGCGACGGCTGCCCGACCGATCCGGCGAAGACCACGCCGGGCGTGTGCGGCTGCGGCGTGCCGGAGACGGACACCGACGGCGACGGCGCGCCCGACTGCATCGACGCTTGCCCGACCGATCCGAACAAGGTCGCGCCGGGCGCGTGCGGCTGCGGCGTCGCGGACACCGACACCGACGGCGACGGCTTCCCCGATTGCCTCGACAACTGCCCGGCGGTCCCGAACGGCGATCAGCTCGACAGCGACGGCGACGGCGCCGGCGACGCGTGCGACGGTTGCCCGACCGATCCGAATAAGCTCGCGCCGGGCGCGTGCGGGTGCGGCGTCGCGGACACGGACACCGACGGCGACGGCACGCCCGACTGCAACGACGATTGCCCGAACGACCCGAACAAGGTCGCTCCGGGAATCTGCGGCTGCGGCGTCGCCGATGCCGACACCGACGGCGACGGCACGGCGGACTGCAACGACGGCTGCCCGAACGATCCGCTCAAGATCGCGCCGGGTTTCTGCGGCTGCGGTCACGTGGATGCGGACGCGAACTTCAACGGCCTCGTCGACTGCCTCGAGGTCACGCTGAGCGAGCTGCTCTTCAATCCGACCGGCACCGACAACGGCCAGGAGTTCGTCGAGCTGAGCGGCGTCGCGGGTCACTCGCTCGCCGGCTACTACCTGCTCGCGATCGAAGGCGACACGACCGCGGCGGGCGTCGTCGACATGGTGTACCCGCTGAGCTCGGGCCTCGGCACGAACGGACTCGCGCTCGTGCGCGACGCCGCGAGCGTGATCAACCCGGCGCCCGCGGCCGGCACGACGGTGATCGTCGGCGACTTCAGCCCCGACATCGAAAACGGCTCGAACACCTACGTCGTCGGCTTCGGCACGCCGCCCGCGCTCGCGAGCGACCTCGACGCCGACAACGACGGCACGCTGAACGCGGGCGCGCTCGCGGGCTTCACCGTCGTCGACGCGGTCGGCGTGATCGAGAACGACGCGGGCGTCAACGCCGGCTACGGCGACGACCTCGGTCACTCGAACGTCGGCGCGTTCGCGGGCTTCACGCCGGACGCGCTGACGCGCATCTACAACGCGAACGGCGCAGCGTGCAATTGGAACGGCGGCGACATCACGGGCACGAATCCAGGCGGGCCGTACAGCTACGCGCCGGCCGCGCACTTCGGGTTCGCGGACCACGGGCTCGACCTGAACGCGACGCCGGTGCAGCTCTCGCCGGGCAACGCGAACCTGCTGCCGGACGCGGACTCCGACGGGCTCGCGAACGCGTGCGATCCGTGCACGGACACCGACGGCGACGGCTTCGGCGATCCGGGCTATCCGGGCAACACGTGCGCGCTCGACGGCTGCCCGAATGATCCGAGCAAGTCGGCGCCGGGCATCTGCGGCTGCGGCGTGCCGGAGGTCGACACGGACGGCGATGCAACGCCGGACTGCGTCGATGGGTGTCCGACCGATCCGAACAAGATCGCGCCGGGCGTCTGTGGTTGCGGCGTCGCGGACACCGACACCGACGGTGACGGCACTGCGGACTGCTTCGACGGCTGCCCGACGGATCCGAACAAGATCGCGCCGGGTGTCTGTGGTTGCGGCGTCGCGGACACCGACACCGACGGCGACGGCACTGCGGACTGCTTCGACGGCTGCCCGACCGATCCGAACAAGATCGCGCCGGGTGTCTGTGGTTGCGGCGTCGCCGATACCGACACGGACGGTGACGGCACTGCGGACTGCTTCGACGGCTGCCCGACGGATCCGAACAAGATCGCGCCGGGTGTCTGTGGTTGCGGCGTCGC
>SCVU01000355.1 GCA_004296785.1 Planctomycetota bacterium | reverse complement strand
GCGCGAAGTGGCGCGCGACGACGGAGAAGCGGCGCTCGTACGTGCGCACGTACAGCGGCGCGTCGGCGCGGTAGTCGGTGTAACCGCGGACCTTCGCCGCGTCCGAGCTCCAGTACTGCTCGTCGTAGACCTGCTCGATCAGCGCGGAGTCGACGAGGCGCGGCGTCACGTACGTGAGCTCGCACTGCGTGCACGTGACGACCGCGAACGGGCCGTCCTCGAACTTCACGCGCCGCTCGCGCGAGCCGCACAGCCCGCAGGCGACGTCGCGCAACGCGCCGGGCGGCAGCGGGGCGGACAGCCCCGGCAGACTCACCCGAAGTACTCCTTGCCCGCCGCGACGGCCTCCGCGTTCGCGTCGCGACCTTCCGACAGCGTGCGCGCGATCTTGCGGCCCATCGCGATCGAGTGATCCATGTTGTTGTAGCGGTACAAGCCCTGGCGCCCGGTCGTCTGGAAGTTGCGCACCTTCTTGGCGGCCTTCTTCAGCACCTCGAGGTTCTGCTTGTACGTGAGGTCGTAGACCGGGTACGCGTAGCGCACCTTCGCGATGTCGAGCGGGCGCGCGACGCCCTGCTTGATCAGCCCGACCGTCACGAGATCGCGCTCCGCGATCTCGAAGCCGCGCTGCAGGTCGAGGTTCCAGTGCTCGTCGTCCCAGCGGCACGTGATCTCGCAGCACACGACGGTCTTGTCCGCCGGCGCGACGGTCTTTGAGAAGTTCTTGAACTCGCTGATGCGGTGCACCGTCAGGTGCTTCTCGGGCAGGTACACCCAGTGGTCGGGCGAGACGCTCGGCTGATCGAGCTCCATGTAGATGAACACGATCCCGATGTACTTCAGGTTCGCGATCGCCTGCTTGGTCTCGGCGTCGACCGCGGGCGCGAACGCCTCGAGCGCGCGCGGCAGCGGGATCGTGTTGACCACGTGGTCGGGCGTCAGCACGTGCTCGACGCCGTCCTTCTCGTAGACGATGCGCTTGGCGAGCCCGTTCTCGATCTCGATGCGCTTGAGCGGCGTCGACAGCATCAGCTTCACGCCGCGCTGCACGAGCTTCTCCGCGTACTTGCGCCCGAGCTCGCCGATGCCGCCGTGCGTCGGGTACCAGAACTTCGAGACGAGGCTGCGCACCTCGCCGCCCTTGGGCGGGCGGATCGTCTTGATGATCGCGTCCCACAGGTTCGCCTGGCTGATGCGCTGGCTCGCCCAGTCGGAGCTGATCTCGTTGCAAGGCATCTTCCACGCCTTGCTCGTGTACATGCCGAAGAAGATCTCGTAGAGCGTCTTGCCGAAGCGCTTCTTCGTCCAGCCCTCGAAGTTCGAGTCGTCGAGCGGCTTGAACTTGTCGACGATGCGGATCCACAGGTAGTCGAAGATCGCGCGCGCCATGATGTGCGGCGGCAGGTTGCGCAGCACGTTGCCGGTCTTCAGCGGGTAGTCGAAGAACTTCCCCTGCATGTAGATGCGCGACAGGCGGTCGGCGAAGACGTAGTCGTTGTCGAGCACCTCGTAGATGTGCTGCAGCAGCTCCTCGTCCTTGCTGTGGAAGCGGTGCGGGCCGTGATCGAGCCAGTACGGGCCGACCTTCCAGCTCGTGGCCATGCCGCCCGCGTAGTTCTCCTTCTCGAGGAGCGTCACCTGGTGCCCGGCCTTCACG
>SCVU01000354.1 GCA_004296785.1 Planctomycetota bacterium | reverse complement strand
CGTGCTCGACGTCGACCACGACGGCCTGCTCGGCCCCGCCGACTACATCGACGGTTTCAGCGACGCCGAAGCCGGCGGCTACGTGTGCGGTGACACGACCGCCACGGGTCCGCTCGCGGTCACCGAGCTCACCTACGACCTCTCGGGCGCCGCGTTCGACGCGCAGAACACGTTCTTCCCGACGAACATCGCGTCGATGGGCAAGCTCCCGCTCGTCGTCGTCAGCCACGGGAACGGGCACAACTACCAGTGGTACGACCACGTCGGCGTGCACCTCGCGTCGCGCGGCTACGTCGTGATGAGCCACGAGAACAACACGGTGCCGGGCGTCGAGTCGGCCGCGACGACGACGCTGACGAACACCGAGGCGTTCCTGTCGAACCTCGCGACGATCGGCGGCGGCGTGCTGCTCGACCACGTCGATCGCCGGCGCATGACCTGGCTCGGCCACAGCCGCGGCGGCGAAGGCGTCGTGATCGCGTACGACCGCATCGTCGACGGCGCCTACGTGCCGGTGAACTTCACGCTCACCGACATCAAGCTCGTGTCGAGCATCGCGCCGGTCGACTTCCAGAAGCTGCCGAACACCGACCCGCACGGCGTCAACTACCACCTGTGGACGGGCGGCTCGGACAACGACGTCAACGGCTGCGCGAGCTGCGACCTGTGCCAGACGTTCCACCTGCACGAGCGCGCGACGGGCTTCCGCCAGTCGATCTCGCTGCACGGCGTCGGCCACGGCGACTTCCACAACGGCGGCGGCAGCTCGGTCGCGACCGGGCCGTGCCTGGTCGGTCGCCCCGACACGCACAAGATCGTCAAGGGCTACGTGTTCCCGCTCGTCGAGCGCTACATCGACGCCAACGTGCCGGCGAAGGACTTCCTCACGCGGCAGTGGGAATCGTTCCGCCCGATCGGCGCGCCGGTGAGTCCGTGCGTCGTCGTCGACCTGATGTACCGCGACGGCGCGGCGCCCGGCCGCATCGTGCTCGACGACTTCCAGGCGAACCCGGGGCTCAACGCCTCGAGCCTGGGCACGCCGATCGCGTTCACCGTGGCGAACGTGACGGAGGGTCACCTCGACGATCCCGACACCACGTTCACGCACAACGCCGCGCAGCCGATGAACTCGATGACGCTCAACGGCGACGGCACCGACACGAGCGCGGGCGTCGTGTTCGACTGGAACAACGCGGACACGTACTACGCGTACATCGATCCGTCCGGCGGCGGCGTGCCGGTGGGGCTGTGGAAGCTCCTGTCGTTCCGCGCCGCACAGGCGTCGCGCCACCCGAACACGACGGCGGCGCTGGCCGACCTGACGTTCGACGTGACGCTGATCGACGTGAACTCCGTCACCTCGCGCGTCAACATCGGCGCGTACGGCGGCGGCATCGAGGAGCCGTACCAACGCACGAGCTGCGGCACCGGCAGCGGCTGGGCCGCGGAGTTCGAGACGATCCGCATCCCGCTGCAGGCGTTCGCCGCCAACGGCAGCGGCATCGACCTCAACAAGATCACGGTCATCGGCTTCGAGTTCGGCCCGTCGCACGGTTCGGCGGTCGGACGCATCGGTCTGGATCAAGTGGAGCTGTTGCTCGACTAACCCCCGCACCTCACAACGAGAACACCTCCATGAAGATCTCCACTCTGATCCTTCCCGCGCTCCTCGCGTCCGCCGTCGTCGGAGCCGTCGCCGTCCAGCAGGGCTGGACGCCGACGGGCTACGACCGCAAGACGGTCGAGGACAGCCCCGTGTCGCTGCTGTACGCGCAACCCGTGACGCTCGACGAGGCGACGACGTACCTGATGCGCGCCGACCAGCCGAAAGTCAGCGCGGGCTACCTCGTCGTCGTGCAGACGAACCCGGCGATCCTGCCGGTGCGGCAAGCGCACAACCCGATCCTCTTCGCCGGCGACATGCCGATCGAGCGGATCAACGGCGACGACGAGCCGCGCGTGTTCATCGGGTTCGTGCCGTCCGCGATCGACGCGCGCAGCGGTTTCGCGCTCGATCTGGCGCGCACGCCGTTGTTCTGGGCGTATCCGGAAGTGCTGCCGGAAGCGCTGAAGGTCGACCTCGCGCAGGCGGCGCTCGCGCATGCGCTCGCGAGCGGCGCGGCGACGCAACCGAAGGAGCGCGTGAGCCAGGCGCTCGCGGCGGGCGGGCCGGTCGTGCGGCTTGGGACGTACGGCGATCTGCGCCGTCACGCGGCGAACGTGATCGAGCAGTTCTCGCCGGGCGAGACGGACTTGATCGCGGGGCTGCGCGTGCCGCAACTTTCGAAGTAGCGAGGCGATGAGGACGCGCAGCGCGCGTCGCATCGAACACCGCCCGCGGTTGCCAACGCAACCGCGGGCGGTGTCATTTCCATCCGAAGCGTCGCGCCGACAAACGCGAGGCGCCGAACGCGTCGAGGAACTCGCCGTCGGCTCCAGAGACAACGAACACTCTGCCCGAACGGTGGCTCCCTTGCGGCACGTCCGAAGCTGCGTAGTCGTCGACTCCATCGCCGTCGACATCGCCGATGACGGCGAGGTCTGTGCCGAAGTGCCAAGCGGTGTGTTCGCCATCGGGCACGCGATCCGTGCGCAGGAGTTGCCCGCCGCGCCCAGACAACGTGTAGACACAGTCCGAGAACATGAACGCGGGGCGCGCCACGAGCACGTCCGGACATCCGTCGCGGTCGACGTCGCCGCCGACGGCGATCACGGCCTCGTAGGGCGAGTCGTCGATGGTGTCGATCCAAGTCTGCCAGCACAGCGCCTGCGTCATCGGCGTCATGTCGCGCACGACGACTTGCTGGCCGCAGACGAGCACCTGGATCCAGTGCAGCTCGGCGCCGAGACGTACGACGCGACTTCCAGCCGCCGATGCGGCAATGCTCCGACGATCCGCCTGCGTCTGACCGAGCACGACGCTCGTATCGGTCGCATCGAGCGTCGCGAGGTTGCGACCGGAAACGAGCAGCAACCGGCCGCCTGACGTGACCGTCAAGTCGGCGACTCCATCCGAGTCGACATCCTCGCCCGCCATCGGACGCTCGTACGTCGACAGGACGCGGAGCGCGACGAGCGCCGCGTCGCTCGAGCGGCGGAGCGCGAGTTCTCCCGCTCCGCGTGCTTCTCCTTCCTTGGGATGCCGCCAAGTCTGTTCGAGCCACTCCGGCCATCCGTCGCCGTCGCTGTCGCCGACGCTCCAGTGCCGAACCCACGGTCCGCTGCGCTCGCGGATGATCGACTCGGAGCGCCACAACACGCGGCCCGTGGCGGACGACACGATCGCGCGCGCGAGCTCCGCGCGATTCGCATCGAGCTTCTTTCCAACCAGAGCTGCGTAGTCCTGCCAGCCGTCGCCGTCCCGATCGGCGACGACGTCGAGTGGCTGCATGCGCTCGCCGCCGCCAATGTCATCGCTCACTAGGCGCGCTCGCGAGAACGCTGAGGTCGACCAAACGTCCTCGTTGTCGAACACGAGGAGGCGCGACTGTCCGCGGGGACCGCGCAGCGTGACGAGTCGTTCCCCGAAGCTCAGGTGCCGCGTGACCGCGCCGGCGTCGAGCGCATCGATCACGAGATCCAGCCCGGCGCAGGTCAGCACCAGCGCGCTGGCGACGACGACGTGCCAGGTTCGGACGAGCCGAGTCCGCCCCGCTGCAACCGCGTGCGATCGCCCGCTCATCCCATTGGACAGTAGCGGATGCGACCCGAGTCGGCGGTCACGAGCGGGTCACGGTGCAGTGATCCTCGTTCCGTCGATCCGCGCGTATCCTCGTCTCTGCATGATCGCCGCCCTCGCTCTCGCGTTCGTTCCACTGCAGGACCGCGCCGCAGTCTCCGGCTCCCCCGCCGAGCGGACCGGCACCTCGTTCCCCGATCTCTCCGCCGCGATCGAATCCGCCATCGCGCAGGCCGGCGACAACCGCGCCGAGCTCCAGCGCTACCTCGCCCACTGCCGCGATTCCGGCGACCCGCATCTCGCCGCCGCCGCCGAGTTCGTCGTCGCCAACATGCCCGGCCACGGCTTCATCGAATTCGAGCTCCGCGACTCCCGCGGCGAGCCGCACGCGTTCGACGCGCTCCGTCACGCGAACCTCGGCGACGCCCAGGCGAACTGGGACGCGCTCGAGCGCGACTACGGCCCGGTCGAGTTCGTCCGCTCCCGCTTCGACGCCGACCTCGAGCACGCGACCGCGGCGTTCCTCGTCGAACAGACCGAGTTCGCCCTCCGCGCGTGGCGCGAACGACCGTGGGCCCGCGCGATCCCCTTCGACGTCTTCTGCCAGTGGATCCTGCCCTACCGCGGCAGCAACGAACCGCTCGAAGCCTGGCGCAAGCCGCTGTACGAGCGCGCGTCCGACCCCGCGCTCGGCATCCTCGATTCGGCGGACATCCGCGAGGCCGCCGCGCGCGTGCGCGCCGACGTCGACAAGCGCATCGGCTTCAACGACCTCTACTACCTGCACCCGACCGACCAGAGCTACGGACAGATGTGCGCGTCGCGCCAGGGCCGCTGCGAGGACATCACGAACTTCGCCGGCTACGCGCTGCGCGCGAACGCGATCCCGTACGCCGCCGACTACACGCCGTGGTGGGCCGATCGCGACAACAACCACGCCTGGGAAGTCGTGCTCGACGCGAGCGGCCGCGGCAACGCGTCGCTGTCGAACCGCGCGGCGAAGGTGTATCGCAAGACGTTCGCGCGCCAACCGAACTCGATCCTCGCGCTGCGGACCGAGCGCGACTCGGTGCCGCGCTGGCTCGACGGCGATCACTACGCGGACGTGACCGAGCAGTACGTCGCGACGAGCCGCATCGAGCTGAAGCTCGACGTCGATCCGAGCGCGCCGCAGGGCATCGCGTACCTGTGCGTGTTCAACGGCGGCGAGTGGCGGCCGATCGCGTGGGCGAACGCGGCGAGCGGGCTCGCGACGTTCGATCGGATGGGACGCGACGTCGCGTACCTGCCGGCGTGGCACGTGGCCGAGCGCGTGGTGCCGGCGGGACTGCCGTTCGTGCTCGGGAAGGACGGCGCGGTGCGCGAGCTGCGGCCGGACGACGCGCATGCGCTCGCGCTCGAGGTCACGAGCGTGCGGCCGGCGACGCCGGATGCCGATTCGAAGCGGGACCTGCCGCTGCTGCGCGTCGAGGGCGGCAAGAGCTACGAGCTGCTCGTGTGCGCCGGCGAGTGGCGCAGCGTCGGGCGGATCGCGGCGGATCAGGCGAGCGTGCGGTTCGACAAGGTGCCGTCGAACGGGCTGTACTGGTTGGTCGAGCAGGGCTCGCGCAAGCTCGAGCGGATCTTCACGCTCCAGGGCGGCAAGCAGGTCTGGTACTAGCGCGCGTCACAACCACGCGAGTCCGCGACTCATCAGCCGGACCGCGCCGAACGAGTCCAGAACCGCACCGGTCTTGCCGGAGACGAAGTGCACGCGACCCGGACTTTGGTTGCCCTGCTGAACGTCCGAGGTCGCGTAGTCGTCGACGCCGTCGCCATCCACATCGGGTAGCGATGCGACGTCCGTACCGAAGTGCGCCAGGCCGTAGTGATCGAACGGTCGCTGGTCGTAGCGCAAGAGTGCTCCATTTCGCCCGGAGTGCACGTGCACGGCGTCGGACAAGAACAGCGGCCAGCCGACGAGCACGTCGCGCACGCCGTCGCCGTCGACATCGCCGCACGTTGTCACGACGGCGGAGTCCGACGAATCCGAGCCTCGCTCCGAGTACTCCCACCGAAGTGTGCTGCTCTCGAGCGACACGCACACGAGCCGCTCTTCGTACTCGTGCGTCTCGTAGCAGTGCAGATCGATCCAACCGAGCAAGCAGAACTCGCCGTCGATCTCGGCAACGTCGGTCGCGTTCGGCGGCTTCGTCAGCGTGAGTACGTCGACCGATTGGATCAGACTGAGATCTGCGCCGGATAGCACGAGCTCGACTGCGGGCGCCGATGCGAGGACGTCGCGCGTTCCGTCGCCGTTCACATCGACGATCGAACGCAGTCGTCGCACGTCGGTCACCGGATACGAGTGCAGCGCGATGCCGCTGACCGAACTGACGAGCACGAGCCGTTCGCTGCGCGCGCGGGCGGGTGTGACTTCCGCGACGATCGGATCGGGAATCCCATCGCGATCGAGGTCCGCACCGAACGCGACACCCATCGAGCGGCCGGATCGATCAATGCACGCGGTCGATTCCCACAGAATGCGGCCGTTCGACGACGAGACGACGACTGCGCGCCCGAGAGAGTTCCAGTCGCTCCGGTCGTCGACTTGCGTTCCGGCCAGATCACTCCACCCATCTCCGTCCGCATCTGGAACCGACTGAGCGAGCCACACCGCACCGCGTCCGAACGCCGCTGCTTCGAACTGCGCGGTTGGACGGGCCGGTAACCCACTGCACCCCCACACGCGCTCGACCTCGCTCCACGAGTCGACGATCGCGAGCCGCCACGCTCCGCCCGGCCCATCGAGTCGAAACAGATGCCGACCGAAGCTGCGATGCTCGCTCGGGGAGCGAGTGTCGAGCGACCCGATCCATCCGTCTCCGCCCGCTGACGCAACGATGAGGAGCAGCATGCCGGCGAGCCATCTCTGCCACTGCCGCAGCGGCCATATCGACGCCGGCACGACGATTCCCCAACTCATGCAAACAGGCTAGCGACGCGCCGTGCGGTGCGGCGTAACTCACAAGTCACGCACTCGCGCTACGCTGTTCGGCCCCATGAAGTTCGCGCTCCTCCCCGCCGCGTTCCTCCCGCTCACGCTCGCCGGCGTCTTCGCGTGGTTCGCCCCGCGCGCCGAAGACCCGCAGCGCCCCGCGCCGCGCGTCGGCACGGGCGCGCACACGTACGACTGGCAGCGCGGCTGGTTCAAGCTCCCCGCCGGCGTCGAGCTCGGCAACACGCACGGCAACATCGCGTTCGACGCCGCCGGCCGCGTGTACGTGAACAGCGACAACGACAGCGCCGTGATGCTCTTCGGCCCCGACGGCAACTTCGTCGGCTCGCTCGGCAAGGAGCTCGGCGGCGGCGCGCACGGCATGTGCGTGGCGAAAGAGGGCGGCACCGAGGTCCTGTGGCTCGCGCACGCGCGCCGGCACGAGGTGATCAAGTGCACGCTCGACGGCGAGGTGAAGTTGACGATCCCCTGGCCCGAGGCGTCGAAGCGCTACGCGAACGCCGACGAGTACGTGCCGACCGCGGTCGCGATCGGCCCGGCGGGTCAGGTGTTCGTCGCCGACGGCTACGGTCGCTCGTGGGTGCACGAGTTCGACGCGCGCGGAGCGTACGTGAAGACGTTCGGCGGCCCCGGCAAGCAACCCGGGCAGTTCGTCTGCCCGCACGGCCTCGGCGTCGACGAACGCGGCAAGGAACCGCTGCTCGTCGTGTGCGACCGCGAGAACAACCGCCTGCAGCGCTTCGACATGCAGGGCCGGCTCTTCGACGTGATCGGCGGCGACCTGCGCCGGCCGTGCACGGTGCAGCAGCGCGGCGACGATCTGCTAGTCGCCGATCTCGCGGGCCGCGTGACGATCCTCGGCAAGGACAACCAGGTCATCGCGCACCTGTGCGACCAGCCGGATCCGAACAAGCGCGCGCAGAACGGGATCCCGCGCGAGCAGTGGATGGAGGGCGAGTTCATCTCGCCGCACTGCGCGCGCTGGGACGCGAAGGGCAATCTGTACGTGATGGACTGGCTGCAGCAGGGTCGGCTGACGCGGCTCGAGCGCGTGGCGAGCCGATGAGCGCGGGGCGGGCGATCGCGGCGACGATCGCGCTCGCGAGCCTGCTCGGGCTGCTCGCTCTGCTCGCGTGCCGCGCGGCGCCAGCCGCGGCGCAGCGCCACGAGCGCGCGCAGTCGATCGTCGACGCGATCAGCGCGCGCCATCCGGAGCTCGCGCGCCTGACGCTCCACGCGACGCCGACGGGCGCGACGGGCAGTCGGATCCTCGCGAGCAACTGGCCGAACAAGATCGGCAAGCCGTCCGATCCCGAGGATCTCGAGGTGCTGCGGACCGGCGTTCCGATCGAGCTCGCAGAAGGCGCGCACCTCGACCTCACGTCGCCGGTGCTCGACGCGAGCGGCCGCGCGATCGCGGCGATCGGCGTGACCGTGTCCGGATTCGACGCGCCGGCGCGACAGCACAGCGCGCGCGCGATCGCCGCGGAGTTCAGCGCGGCGATCGTCGCGAGCCTGCCGCTCTGGTAGGTCGCTACTCGGCGAGCTCGAGTTCGAGCACGCCGTTCGCCGGCGGCCACGTGAACTCGACGCTGGCCGGTGCGGCGGGCGACTCGAGCGCGCCGAGCAGCGCGCGGTAGTCGCCCGCCGGCAGCGACAACTCCGCTTCTCCCGCGGTGTTCGTCTTCGCTTCCACGCGCAGTGCCGCTCCGAGCTCCAGCTCGAAACCGCGCTGCGCGAGCGGCGCGCCCTTGGCGAGCACGCGCACGCGCGCCGTCTTGCGCTCGAGCTTCAGCGTCGTCCGCACCGTCTCGCCCGCCGCGACCGCGATCGCGCTCGGCGCCACCCACGCCCAGTCGCCGCGCTCGCTGCGCAGAGCGATCCGATGCTCGCCGGCCTGCAGCAGTTCGAGGCGCGCGCGCCCATCCGCGCCGACCGACGCGGTCGCGCTCGGCCCGTAGAATCCCGCGCTCGCCAGCGGATCGGGGCTCGAAAGGCGCGGGTCGCGCTGCGCGCGCTTCGTCACGGACCCGCCCGCGATCGACTTGCGGAACGTCGACGCGCTCACCCGCACCGCGGGTGCGCCGTCGATCACGAGCTCGAGCTCGATCGCGCCCGGCGCGAACGGCGCTGCGTCGAACGCCGCGCGCGTCGTCTCGCCCGCGCGGATCTCGAACGCGCCGAGACCCGAACTCGGGCGGAACGAGAACGAGCGAACGCTCGCGCCGGAGCGAAGCGCCTCCGGTCGCGGCGGCGGGATCCGCGCGCCGAGATCGAGCCGATAGCTTCCCGCCGGCAGCGGACCGATCGCGAGCGCGCCGTCGGCGCCCAGCGCGATCGGATCGAGCCCGGCGTCGCCTTCGGACCACGCGTCGCCGGAACCGGGGAACGGATTGTTCCCCGGGAACGGGTTCTCGCCGTCGTACCGAAGCTCCAGCGCGATCTGCGCGACCGACTGCGTCGGATGGAGCGCGACGCGCGCCGCGAGCGCACCCGCCAGCGGCAGCTCGAGCTCGTGCTCGGCGCCCGCATCGAGCGCGACGCGGTCGCGTTGGACGTACAGCCAGCGATTGCGCCACGCGGCGATGTCGTGCGGCCCCGCCTCGCGCAGCGCGAGCTCGTAGCGACCGCGCTCGTCGGTGCGCGTCTCGACCAACTGCTCGATCGAGGTTCCGCCGGCTTGCGCCTGCATGCCGCCGGCTCTCGTCGCGAACACCACGCTCGACGTGCGGCCGTCGGACGTGCGCGCGCGCACGAGCACGTTCGCGGCGGGACGGCGGATCGGATCGGCACCCGGCTTCGCAGCGCTCACGAGCTCGAAGACCGTGCCGCGCACCACGGTCGGCGCCGCGAAGCGCAGCTCGACGTCGCGCGTCTCCCCCGCCGCGAGCGCGTCGACGCGCGCCGTCGCGCGACCGAGCTTCGGATGCTCGGCGCGCAGCGTCCAACTGCCCGGCAGAAAGCCGGCGAGGCGTCCGTCGGCGGGCAGCGGCTTGCCCGCAGTGACCAGCTCGACCGGCTGCATGCCGCGGCCCGGCTCGGCGGTCTCGGCGAAGAGCGCAAGGCCGTCGAGCGCGTCGCCGGGCCGCGGAGCTCGCACGCTGACGCGCACGGTGGCCGATCCCGCGAGCCGGATCTGCAGGCCGGTCGCGGGCGCGACGTCGGCCTTCGACCACGCCGCGAATCGAGCGTCGTCGAGCACCAGCGTGTACTTCGGCTCGCGCGCGCCGTCGAGCGCGTACGACGACGCGGAGCCGGGCACGTGCGCAAGCGGATGGCGCGCGCCCGCGGCGTCGATCGCGGCGAACCGCAGCGCGCCCGGCATCACGCTGGCCAGCGCGGGCGTGTACGCGTCGATCGCGATGCGCTCGCGCAGGTCAGGCCCGGTCCACTCCAGGCGCACGTCGACCGGCGTCGCAGCGCTCGCGTCGACCGCGTTCGCGCGCAGCGTCCGCATCAGCAGGCTGGTCGCCGAGACTTCCACGGGCCCCGGCGGCAAGCCGCGCAACTCGAACGCGCCGGTCTGCGGGTCCGCACGACCGCTGACGCTCGTCGCGACGGCGAGCGGGCCCGCCGACTTCCAATTGCTGCGCGCACGCACCTCGATCTCGCCGGGCAGCGCGCGCCCTTCGACGTCGACGACCACGCCGCGCGCGACGCACGCGTCGACGAGCGGCAGGTCGCCGAGCTCGATCCGCGGCGCCGGGCCGAGCGTGCCGAACCACCAGCGCGCGTTCGCGGTGCGGTCGGAGGTCGCGAGGACGTTCCACGCGAAGTTCGGCTTCGTGCGCAGCACGAGCTCGAAGCGACCGCCGGCATCCGACGACGCCTTCGACTCGGCCAGCGTCTCGAGCGGTCCGCCGGCGAACGCGTCGGCCGCGGTCGCGCGCACCTCGATGCCCGCGAGCGGACGCGCCGCCGCATCGAGGAAGCGGCCGGTGACGCGCACTTCGTCGCCGACCGCGGCGACCGGCGCACGCGACGGCGGCTCGACGACGGCGGCGGGGACTGCGCTCGCCGCGGCGACGCTCGCCACGAGCTCGCGGGCCGCGTTCGCGCCCGGCTCGGCGAGAGCGGTGAGCGGCGCGGCCGCGGCGGCCGGTTCGAGCGCATCCGCGCCGTCGGAGCGCGCGGCGCGCCACGCGAACGGCGTCGCGACCGCGAGCACCGCGACGGCGGCGCCCAGCCCGACCTTCGCGCGCCACGCACGCGGGGCCGCGCGCTGGATGCCGACGAGCCCGGCGAGTGCGCGCACCCACTCCGCGCGCGGCCGGCGTCGATCGAGCTTCTCGCGCAGCTGCGCGAGCGCGCGGTTGAGTCGCGTGCGCACCGTCGCTTCGGGACAGCCGAGTCGAGCCGCGATCTCGGCCGTCCCCGCCTGCTCGAAGAAGCGCAGCAGCACGACCTCGCGGTACGACTCGTCGAGCTCGAGCACCGCGTCGGTGACCGTGCGCAAGGTCTCCTCGTGCGCGAGACGCACGTCGGCGGCCTCGACACCCTCGCCGCGCGCCGCGACCGTCTCGCGCGCCGTGCGGCGATCGCGGCCGCGCACCTGCGTCCCGCGCAGCTTGCGCAGCGTCTCGCGCCACCACGAAGTCGGCAGCGCGTCCGGATCGAAGCCGCGCCGCAGCGCGACGAGCCACGCCTCCTGCGCCGCGTCGTCCGCGCCCGCCGGGTCGCGGATCAATTGCAGCGCGAGCGCGCGGATGCGATCGGAGTGGGCCTGAAGGACGAGCGCGGGATCGATGGGAGTCGGGTTCATGGTCGGTTCTTGCGACTGGTAGCGCTCGATGACCGCTGCCCGCCCACGCGCGCCAAGATTCTGGCGAATCGCCGCGCCGCCGCTTGACAGTCGGCCGCGACCGTCGTATTTTACCACTTAGCTAAATACGAGAACCGCCCCAGAACTACCTTGGTTGCAGCCACTTCCCACGCCTCCGACGCGCTCAGCACGACGCTCGCCGCGCTCGCCGATCCGACGCGCCGCGCGATCCTCACGCGCCTTTCGAAGGGCCAGGTGAACGTCACCGAGCTCGCCGCGCCGTTCGACCTCTCGCTCCCGGCGATCTCGAAGCACCTGAAGGTGCTCGAGCGCGCGGGCCTGGTCGAGCGCGGCCGCGACGCGCAGTTCCGGCCGTGCCGGCTGCGCGCGGCGCCGCTGCGCGACGCGTCGGCGTGGATCGAGCGCTATCGCGCGCACTGGGAGGAGAGCTTCGACCGACTCGCCGAGCACCTGCGCGAGATGCAGGCCGGCACGACCGCTCCGCCCCCATCGAAGACCCGCAAGCACAAGAAGTCATGAGCAGCAGCGACGACGTCCGACTCGAAACGACCGACCGCGAGATCATCCTGTCGCGCGACTACGACGCGCCGCGCGAGCTCGTGTGGCGCGCGTGGACCGAGCCCGAGCAGCTCGCGCGCTGGTGGGGACCGCAGGGCTTCCGCACGACGACGCACGCGCACACGTTCGCGGCGGGCGGCGCGTGGCGCTACACGATGCACGGGCCGGACGGACACGACTACGAGAACCAGCTCACGTACCGCGAGATCGACGAGCCGAAGCGGCTCGTCTACGAGATCGGCGGCGTGGTCGACGTCGAGCCCGTTCACTTCAAGACGGTCGTCACGTTCGACGAGCTGCCGGGCAAGCGGACGCGCGTGACGATGAAGAGCTTGTTCCCGAGCGCGAAGGCGCTGAAGCACGTCGTCGAGAAGTACGGCGCGATCGAGGGCGGCAAGCAGCACCTCACGCGCTTGAGCGAGTTCCTGCCGACGCTGAGCGCGTCGAAAACGAGCAGCGCGACGACTGCGAGTGGCGCAGCGAGCGCGAACGGTCCGTCGAGCTCCGCAGCCAACCCGTTCTCGATCACGCGCGTGTTCCGCGCGCCGCGCGAGCTCGTCGTGAAGGCGTGGACGGAGCGCGACCAGCTCGCGAAGTGGTTCGGGCCGAAGGGTTCGCAGGTCATCGACGCCAAGCTCGACCTGCGCGTCGGCGGGACGTTCCACTACGGGCTCAAGTCCAGCGACGGCAGCGTGATGTGGGGACGCTGGAAGTTCGAGGAGCTCGCGCTGCCCGGGCGGATGGTGTTCGTCTCGTCGTTCTCCGATCCGAAGGGCGGGCTCGCGCGGGCGCCGTTCTTCGACGGGAAGTGGCCGCTCGAAACGCACTCGGTCGTGACGTTCTCCGAGCACGCGGGGATCGGGAAGGGAACGGTCGTGAAGCTCGAGTGGGTGCCGCTGCGCGCGACGGCCGAGGAGCTCGCGCTGTTCGCCAGCATGCACGACTCGATGCGCGGCGGCTGGGGCGGGACGTTCGATCAGCTCGACGAGCACTTGCAGGCGACGGCGGCCGCAAGACGCTAGCGCTCGGGTTTCGGAGTCTCGAAATGGCCCGGCCCGCGCGGCTGCGCCCGGCGGATCTCGAGGCCGAAGCGACCGCCTGGGAGGATGCGGGCCACTCCGCCCGGGATCGGGTGGTTCTCCCTCGTGGTGCACCAATACTCGCGCTCGGGCTCGGGCTCGGAGATGCTCGGAACATCTCCCGGGGCGACGATGCGGCCGTTCATCCACACGCTGAAGGCCCCAGCGCGATACCACTCGCGCTTGTCTTCCGCCTCATCCGCCGGATGCTCGACGAGCCACTCGTGACGCGACGAACTGCTCGTCGGCGCGACCTGCGCGCCAGTTTCCTCGTGGATGGGCAACGACGCAACTCCGAGCGTCAAAGGCGCGGACAAGAGGCCGAGCACACACGCGCATTCGAGCCAGGCTCGGAAACCAAACGGCGGCCACATTGGAGGGATCCCTCACGAGAGATCGGCTCGCCGCGCGGTTGAACCCGAACCGAAGTGCGAATCGCGTTCGCGTGTCGCGGCGCGCGCGCCTAGTCGATGCGGCCGTCGAACTCGAGCGAACGGAAGTCGTTGCGCATGCGCACACTGGCTCCGATCGACGCGCCGCGCGCTTCCGCCGCTCAAGTCTGCTGCTAGTCTCCCGCGCCCGATGCAGGAGCTCATCGCCTCGCTGAACCCCGAGCAGCGCGCCGCGGTCGTCACGACCGAAGGCCCGGTGCTCGTCCTCGCCGGCGCCGGTTCCGGCAAGACGCGCGTGATCACCGTCCGCATCGCGCACCTGCTCGCCAAGGGCGTCGCCCCCAGCGCGGTGCTCGCGATGACCTTCACGAACAAGGCCGCGGCCGAGATGCGCGAGCGCGTGGCGAAGCTCGTCGGCAAGGACAAGGCGGGCGAGCTCACCGTCGGCACGTTCCACGCGTTCGGCGCGAAGCTCCTGCGCGAGCACGCGGCGAAGCTCGGCATCGGCGCGAACTTCACGATCTGCGACGGATCCGACCAGCAGAGCGCGATCAAGGGCGCGCTGCGCGAGCTCAGGATCGGCGAGGCCGTGATGCAGCCGAGCGCGCTGCACGCGCGCATCTCGCTCGCGAAGAACCGGCTCGAGACGGCCGAGGGCATGCTGAAGGACGCGGCCGACGACGAGGACGAGCTCGTCGCGCGCGCGTGGCAGAAGTACGACGAGCACCTGCGCCGCAATCGCACGCTCGACTTCGACGACCTGCTGCTGTTCGCGCTGAAGCTGCTGCGCGAGCACAAGCCCGTGCGCGACGCGCTCGCCAAGCGCTACCGCTACGTGATGGTCGACGAGTACCAGGACACGAACGGCCCGCAATACGAGATCGTGCGCCAGATCGCGGGCGCGCACCGCAACCTGTGCGTCGTCGGCGACGACGACCAGTCGATCTACGGTTGGCGCGGCGCCGACATCACGAAGATCCTGTCGTTCGACAAGGACTTCACCGGCGCGAAGGTCGTGCGACTCGAGACGAACTACCGCTCGACGGCCGAGATCCTGAGCGCGGCCAATCGCGTGATCCGCAACAACCCGAGCCGACACGCGAAGGAGCTGCGCTCCGCGCTCGGCAGCGGTGTGCCGGTGACGATCGCGGCCGCGGAGGACGAGACGGCCGAGGCCGAGCACGTCGTGCGGGAGATCAAGAAGCTCGTCACGGAGAAGAAGGCGCGGCACGCCGACTTCGCGATCCTGTTCCGCACCGGCCAGCAGCCGCGGCCGTTCGAGGCGGCGCTGCGCGCGCAGCAATTGCCCTACGAGCTCGTCGGCGGCATGAGCTTCTTCGACCGCAAGGAAGTGCGCGA
>SCVU01000353.1 GCA_004296785.1 Planctomycetota bacterium | reverse complement strand
CGTGCGCGTCGCGGCATCGACGAAGCGCGCGCGAAACGTGCGCTCCTCGACGAGCCGCAGCTCGAGATCGGTCGTCGGCGCCTGCACGGGGTCGAGCGCGCGCGCGCCGTGCCCGGCCGCACGCGCCTCGATGCGCAGCTCGATCGACGGCGCGTCGGTCAGCGCGAAGCGACCGTCGCGATCGGTGCGCGCGTCGGTGATCGCGCGGTTGGGCAGCCCCGCGAGCACGGGCGCGTACAGCTCGACGGTCGCGCCGGCGACCGGCGCGCCGTTCGCGTCGAGGACGCGGCCGCTCAGTTCGGCGCCGGGTTCGAGCCGCAGCAGCCCGAGGTTGCGCCGCTGCCCGCGCTCGACCCGCTCGCCGATCCGACCCGCCGGTGCGTAGCCCTTCGCGCGCACGAGCAGCGCCGCGTTCTCGACGGGCGCGTCGAGCGCGAGGAAGAACTGTCCGCCGGCGTCGCTGCGCGCGCGCGCGAGCTCGCTGCCGTCGGCGGCCGAGAGCACGACCTCGGCGCCCGCGAGCGGCGCGCTGGGCGACATCACGCGGCCGCTGAGGCTCTGGACCGACGTCGCGGCCGGTGCCGGCGTCGCGGTCCGACGCCCGTCGAGCGCGTCCGCGTCGGCCGCGGGGGGAGGGGCGGCCGACTCGCGCAGCTCGACCGGCTCCGCGCGCGGCGCCGGGTCGCGCGCGCTGTCCGCCGCGACCGGCTCGGCGTCCTCGGGGCCGGCCGCCGGCGGCCGCAGCGCAAACCACGCGAGCGCGGCGATGCCCGCGGCGACGAAGGCCGCGAGCGCGAGGAGCAGCACCCGGTTCATCGTTCGCGGCCCGCCACCCTACTGGAATCGGGCGCGGATCGCGCGCCGCGGCGTAACGCACGGCGCTGGAATCCGGTTCGTCAGAGGCACGGCACCTTCGTGCGGCGCATGCGGCGCCGCGGCGAACGGTTCGACTCCGTGTCCCCCAATCCGATCCGAACCATGCGCTCCTACCTCGTCCCGCCCGCCCCGCTGCTCCTGTGCACCGGCCTCGTCGCCGCCGCGCTCCACGCGCAGACCGAACTCCACGCGCCGGTCTCGCTGCATCCAGCGCCCGCCGAAGGGCCCGGACTGCGCGCCGACAACGTCCAGCTCGTGCCGGTCGACGCGGCCGCGCTCGCGCTGCCGATCCCCAAGCGCGCCGACGGAACGCGCGACGAGAGCGCGCCGCGCGCGGCGCTGCGCTTCGCGGCCGGCGCCTTCGTGCCGCCGTCCGGCGAGCGCATCGATCCGCGGCTGATCGCGCACTTCGAGCAACCGACCGCCGACGCGCGCACCGCGCCGGAGACGTTCGCGTTCGTGCTGCTCGCGCGCAAGGTGCAGGCCGCCGACCTCGCGGAGTGGTCGGCGTACGGCGTGCGCGTCCTCGGCGAGCACCCGCGCGCCGCGCTCAAGGTCGCGCTGCGCTACGACTCGATCGGCTTGCTGTCCGCGCACCCGGCCGTCGCTTGGATCGGCTACGCGCAGCCGTGGCAGAAGCTGCAGCCGCAACTGATGCAGCGCATGACCGAGACCGCGCCGGCCGATTCGATCGACGCCTACGTGTCGGTGTTCGACACCGACGAGTGCGCGGCGACGACGCGCGAGCCCGCGGTCAGCGTGTCCGAATCCGATCGCGGCAAGGCGCCGATCGAGCGCGGGCTCGACATGCACAGCGGCCTGCGCGTGCGGAGCAACGGCTGGCAACAGGCGCGCCTGGAAGCGCTCGGCCTGGAGGTCGTCGAGTTCCTGCCGCGCCTCAACACGTTCGCGGTCAAGCTGCGCACCGAGCACGCGCTCGGCCTCATCGAAGCGGACTTCGTGCAGTTCGTCGAACTGCGCGAGAAGAAGCACGTCGCGCACGACGAGTCGACGCCGCTGATCCTGTCCGACTACGTGCGCAAGACGTACGACGGTGGGAACAGCGGCGCCGCGATGGGCGGCGTGATCGACAGCGGGATGTACATCTCGCACGACGCGCTGCAGCACGCGTACTCGGCCGGCTGGGACTACGGCTCGGCCGGCGCGTGGGCCGACGCCTGCGAGCACGGCACGCACGTGATCGGCACGGTGCTCGCCAATCCGCCGTCGCCGTTCCAGGAGCTGCGCGGCAACGTGCCCGATCTGGGCTTCGCGGCCAATCGCCGCTTCCGCAGCGTCAAGATCTTCGACTTCTCGAGCTGCGACTGGACCGGCGCGGCGCTGCCGACCGTGTTCAGCCACATGCGCGGCTCGTACACCGACGCGAACGACAACGTCTCGCCGAAGCCGCACTTCGTCTCGAACTCGTGGGGCGGCGGTCCGACCTCGGGCGGCTGGATCGGTTCGGAAACCGATCCGCGCGCGGTCGACGACGAGGTCTACGACCAGGAGCAGGTCTACGTGTTCTGCGCGGGGAACGACGGCTCCGGCGCGAGCACGATCTGGCAGGAGGCGACGGCGAAGAACGCGCTGACGGTCGGCAACGTGCTGCCGTACCCGAGCGTCGGCCTGATCAACGACAGTTCGAGCCGCGGTCCGACCGGCGACGGCCGTTGGAAGCCGAACATCGCCGCGCCCGGCACGAGCATCCAGTCGGCCGACGCGGGCACGCAGAACGGCTACTCGTCGAAGAGCGGCACGAGCATGGCGACGCCGCACGTCGCGGGCGTCGTCGGACAGCTCGTCGACCACTACTCGTGGCTGCGCTACGAGCCGGCGAGCATCGCGTCGCTGTTGATGGCGACCGCGACGCCGAAGGACAACCAGACGCTCAATCCGTTCACGACCGCGCACTTCAACAAGTACGGCGCGGGCCGCGTCGACGCGTACCGCGCGAACTACGTCGACGGGCAGCACGCGTGGTCGAGCTGGCCGTACACGATGGTCGGCGGCGGCAGCGGCCTGACCGGCGACTTCACGGTTTCCGCAGGCGCGACGCGCATCGTCGCGGTGCTGCACTGGATCGAGACGCCGGCCTCGGCGGGTGCGGCGGAAGCGGTGAAATCCGACTGGGACTTCTACCTCGACTTCGCGCCGTTCACGGCGGGCACGGACACCGGCGAGGCCGGCTCGGCGCTGCCGAACGACAACACGGAGATCCTGAGCTGGGACAACCCCGCCGCGGGCTCGTGGCGTTGGAAGGCGCACCCGGACTCGGTGTCGGTGCTCGCGCTCTCGAAGCTCGCCGTCACCGTGCACGTGATCTACGGCGACACGACGCCGAACTCGACGCTCGCGCTGAGCTCGCCCGACCGCTACCTGCAACCGGGCGACACCGGCACGCTGAACGCGGCGGTCTACAACCCCGAGCACATCGCGGCGGGCATGTACATCAGCCAGTCGAGCACCGGCGCGCTGATGTCGGCGACCTCGACGCTCGAGGACAACGTCGTCGCCGATCACATGGACAACGTGCAAGGCGGCGACGGCGTGTGCCTCGGCAACATCCGCGCGGGCGACACCCGCACGATGAACTGGGGGCTGCGCTGGACCACCGAGGGCTCGAAGTCGGTCAGCGTGACGGCGAACGCCGACAACACGGCCTCGGACACGACGAGCTACGTGTTCTACGTCGATGGCACGGCGCCGGGACTGCCGACGAACGTCGGCTCCTCGACGCACAGCGAGAACGTGTGGAGCAATGACCCGACGATCACGTACACGTGGACGCCGGCGACGGACGGCATCTCCGGCGTCGACGGCTACGGCATCGTGCTCGCTTCGCTCGGGAGCCTGCCCTCGGCGACGAAGGACATCGAGGCCGTCTCGAGCTACTCGGAGACGATCGCGGCGAGCACGACCTCGCGCTACCTGAGCCTGCGCACGGTCGACAACTCGGGCAACTGGAACGGCAGCTACACGTCGACCGGTCCCTACAAGATCGACCTGACCGACCCGGGCAACGTGTCGGTGCTGCAGTCGCCCGGTCACCCGACGATCTTCTGGAACAACGACGCGAGCGTTCAGTTCACGTGGAACGCGGCGACGGACGCGCACTCGGGCATCGACGGCTACGGCCACTCGGTCTCGGTGAACGGACCGTCGATGCCGGGCGCGACGAAGGACATCGAAGGCGTCACGTCGGCGACGGTCACGCTGCCCTCGAGCGAAGACCCGTACTACTTCAACATCCGCGCGCTCGACAACGCGGGGAACTGGAGCACGACGTTCATGTCGATCGGCCCGTACTACACGGACACGGCTGCGCCGACGTCGTTGACGGTCGGCATGGCCAACACGACGACGAGCACGTCGCTCAACCTGGCCGTGGTCGCGAGCGACTCGCTGAGCGGCGTCGACGAGATGCGCTTCAAGAACGACGGCGGCGCGTTCTCGCCGTGGTATCCCTTCGCGACGCTGCATCCGTGGGATCTCACGGCGTTCGGCGGGTCGACGGCGACCGGCACGCGCACGGTGACGATGGAGGTGCGCGACCAGGCGGGCAACGTCGGCAGCGACACCGACACGACGATCTACTACCACCCGGTCGTGTACTACGGCTCCGAGTGCTCGGGCTCGGCGGGTCTGCCGAAGAACACGGTCGCGAACCCGGTGCAGATCGGCAAGCAGGTGACATTCACGGTGTCGAGCACGACGGCGCCGCTGAAGATGCTCTACCTCGGTCTGTCGAAGACGCTGTGGCAGGGGCTGCCGCTGCCGCTCGACCTCGGGTTCGTCGGATCGCCGGGCTGCATGCTGAACGTGTCGCCGGACTTCCTGATGTACAGCGGTGCGCAGAGCTCGTTCAGCTTCGGCGTGCCGAACGATCAGGCGATCGTCGGACTGCACATGTACTCGCAGTGGATGCTCGTCGGTGACCCGAGCGGCAAGCTCGTCGTCACGACGCGCGGCGCGGACATCGAGATCAACGGCGACTGATCGAACGAAGGACGGCGCGTCGAGCGCCTGTGGCAGGAGCACGGGCTCGCGCGGTAGACCGCGCGAGCCCGTTCTCATTGGGCGAGACGCGACCGCGTGCACGCGAACTGCGTATGCCCGAACCGCGTACGCCCGAACCGCACGGGCTCGTCATCCGGGCCGAGTGTAGGGTCGCGCGCAGAGCGCGCGACTGAGGCGCGCGAGTACGCGCGCCTGACTTCGCGCTGCGAGCGGCGCGAAGACGCGCCACTCGCAGCGCGAAGTTCAAGTGGACGCGCGTTGAGATCGGAGAGGGCGCTGAGAGAGCAGGCGCGCTGAGAGCGCGGAGCGCGTTGAGAGAGAGCGCGCGCTGAAATCGGGCAGGACGTTGAGAGAGGACGCGCGTTGAGATCGCGGAGGTCGCTGCGAGAGAACTCCCGTCGAGACTGCGGAAGGCGTTGCGAGAGAACTCGCCGGTCGCACGTGCAGGAGTCGAGCCCGTCGCCCACACCGAACGGCGTGGTCTCTCTCAACGCCTCCCGCGATCTCAACGCGCGCTCGCAACTCACTCCGCGGCTCGGAGGGGCGCGTCCGCGCGCCCCTCCGAGCCGCGGAGTCGGGCGCGCGTCCTCGCGCGCCCCAGTCGCGCGCTCTGCGCGCGACCTTCCCCAGTCCCACCTCTCTCCTCAGCGCCCGCCCAAATACAAGTCGACGTTGTGGTCGCCGCCCTCGGAGACCGACAGCCCCGTCTCCGACTTCTTCATGTCGAGGATCGGGCCGAACGGATCGTTCTCCGAACCGACGCGCGCGCGCGTCGCGCTGACCGTGTACGCACCGGCCGGGATCGACGTGATCACGTAGCGACCGTCCGGCCCGCTGCGCGCGTCGAACACGCGGTAGCCCTCATTGGCCCGCGCGTGCACCTCCGCGTTCGGCAGCGGCGCGCCGTCGCCGCCGTACACGACGCCGCGGATCGTCGCCCCGTGCGCCATC
>SCVU01000352.1 GCA_004296785.1 Planctomycetota bacterium | reverse complement strand
TCGAGCTCGTCGCGCCGGTCTCGAGCCAGGAGCTGTCGGCGCTGCTGATCGCGCTCGCGGCTTTCCCCGGCCACAACCGCGTCCGCGTGCGCGGCGCGCTGCCGAGCGCGCCGTACGTCGCGCTGACGCGCGCGTGCGTCGAGCCGTTCGGCGCGTCGATCGAAGTCGCGGCCGAGGACGGCGGCGACGTGTACGAGGTGCACGGGCCGCTGCTCGCGCCGGCGCAGCCGCTCGCCGTCGAGCCCGACGCGTCGGCCGCGGCCGTCGCGCTCGCCGCGGTCGCCATCGGCGGCGGCGCCGGCCGCGTCGACGGCCTGACCGAGCACTCGGCGCAGGGCGATCGGCGCTTCGTCGAGCACGCGCGCGCGTTCGGCTGCGCGGCGGGCTTCGACGCGGCCGGCGCGTGGATCGAAGGCGCGCCGACGCGCGGCGCGCGCCTCGATCTGGCGGGCGAGCCCGACCTCGCGCCGGTCGCGGCCTCGCTCGCCGCCGCCGTCGCGCTGCGCGCGCGCGAGCGCGAGCTCGGCACCAGCCTGTTGACCGGGCTCGCGACGCTGCGCGGCAAGGAGAGCGATCGGATCGCGTGCCTCGCGCGCGGCCTCGCGCGGCTCGGCCTGTCGGTCGGGCACGGCCCGGACTTCCTGCGCATCGCGCCGGGCGACGCGGCGGCGTCGAGCGACGCGCGCGTGCTCGATCCGCTGGGCGATCACCGGATGGCGTTCGCGTTCGCGCTGTGCAGCCTCGCGGCGCCGCGCGTCTACGTCGCCGATCCCGGCTGCGTGTCGAAGTCGTGGCCGAGCTTCTGGCGCGACCTCGCCAAGTGCGGCGCGCGCGTCGAGACGCACGCGCTGGAGGCGTGATCGAGCGCGCGCGCTGCGCTACGCTCAGCGCCCCGATGTCCGCGAACGCCGCGCCGAAATTGTCCGCCGACGCTCCCGTCCGACCGAGCGGCCGCGTGCTCGTCGTCGGCGGCGCCGGGTACATCGGCAGCCACGCGGTGCGCTGCCTCGAGCGCCTGGGCGTCGACGTCGTCGTGCTCGACAACCTGTCGACCGGCCACCGCGAGCACGTGCGCGGTGCGTTCGAACAAGTCGACCTCGCCGATCGCGCCGCGCTCGCGCGCGTGTTCGAGCAGCACCGCCCCGCGGCGGTGATCCACTTCGCCGCGAAGTGCTACGTCGGCGAGTCGGTGCACAAGCCGGCCGACTACTACCGCGAGAACGTCGGCAACACGTGGAACCTGCTCGAGGCGATGCGCGCGGCGGGCTGCCGCGACATCGTGTTCAGCTCGACCTGCGCGACCTACGGCGAGCCGCGCGAGGTGCCGATCCCCGACGACCACCCGCAGGCGCCGATCAATCCGTACGGGCGCACGAAGCTCCACATGGAGCACATGATGGACGACTACGCGACCGCGTACGGGATGCGCTACGCGGCGCTGCGCTACTTCAACGCCGCCGGTGCGTCGCCCGACGGCGATCTCGGCGAGCGCCACGAGCCGGAGACGCACCTCGTGCCGCTCGTGCTGCAGGTCGCGCTCGGCACGCGCGCGGACATCGCGGTGTTCGGCGACGACTATCCGACGCCCGACGGCACGTGCGTGCGCGACTACATCCACGTCGACGATCTCGCCGACGCGCACGTGCGCGCGCTGGCCTGGCTGCAGGCCGGCGGAGCGCGCATCGCGTGCAACCTCGGCACCGGTTCGGGCTACTCAGTGCGCGAGGTGATCGAGTGCGCGCGCCGCGTCACCGGCCGCCCGATCCCCACGCGCATTGCGCCGCGGCGCGCCGGCGATCCGGCGCGGCTCGTCAGCGGCGGGAAGATCGCCTTCGACGTGCTCGGCTGGAAGCCGCGCAAGGCCGCGCTCGACGCGATCGTCCGCGACGCGTGGGCGTTCCACTCCGCGCACGCGCCGCACTGAGCCGCGCCTCCGCGAAGCCGCCATCCTCATGAGCGACGCGCTGCCGGGACCGCGACTGTGGGTGCTGGGCGCCGGCGCGATCCTGCCGCGCGCCGGCTACGGCTGCGCGGGCTACGCGCTCGAGCCGAGCGCCGGCGGGCCGCTGACGCTGCTCGACTGCGGACCGGGCAGCGTGCGGATGCTCGGCGCGTGCGAGCTCGCGCCCGAGCGCGTCGAGCGCGTCGTGATCTCGCACTTCCACACCGACCACTGGCTCGACTTGTTCGCGCTGTACTTCGCGCGCCGCAATCCGACGCGCGCGTGGCCCGAGCTCGAGGTGATCGGACCGGTCGGCCTGCGCGCGCGCGTCGAAGCGGCGCGCGGCGTGCTCGGCGCGTACGCGGTCGACGAGCGCGCGCGCGTGACCGAGGTCGAGCTCGACGCGCGCGGCCGCGCCTCGCTGCGCCGCGGCGACCTCGAGTTCGAATGCGTGCGGACGCTGCACGCGCCCGAGGCGCTGGCCTGGCGCGTCGAGCTCGGCGCGCCGGACGGCGGCCGCGCGAGCGTCGCGTACAGCGGCGACACCGGTGAGAACCCGGCCGTCGCCGATCTCGCCGCTGCAGCCGACCTCTTCGTCTGCGAGTGCTCGTTCCCCGACGCCGAGCCGACCGAGCACCACCTGACGCCGAGCAGCGCCGCGCGCCTCGCGGCGCGCGCGCGGCCGCGGCGCCTGTTGCTCTCGCACTTCTATCCGCACAATGATCCGGCCCGCGCGCGCGAGCTCGCTTCGCGCACCTTCGAAGGCGCGATCGACTGCGCGCGCGACGGGAGCCTGCATGCGCTGCGTTGATTTCTCGCTGCTGTGCGCCGTCGCGCTCGTCACCGGCGGCACGCCCGAGCCGCCCAAGGCGGCCTTCGACTCGATCGACTCGGTGGAACTGCGCGCGCGCATCGTGCAACTCGCCAGCGGTTCGATGGAGGGCCGCGACACGCCGAGCGCGGGGCTCGACGCGGCCGCCGCGCAGATCGAGCGCGCGCTGCGCGACGCGGGCTACCAGGGCGCGGGCAAGGAAGGCGCGTTCCGCCTCGACTACACGCACGACGCGCTCGCGCCGGATGCCGCGCGCTGCGCGCTCGAGTGGAAGGGCGATGTCGCGCTGCCGCCGACGGGCGCTCCTCAGACCGGCGCGCGCGCGGGCGAGGCCGATGCAGACGCCGACGCCGACGAGGACGAGTTCCGGCTCGGCGTCGACTACGTGCCGTATCCGAACCAGTCGGGCTCCGCCGAGGGCGAGCTCGTGTTCCTCGGCTTCGGCATCGAGTCGAAGAAGGAGCCGTACGACGACCTGCGCGGCGACGTCGCCGAGCGCATCGCGGTGATCCTCGAGGGCGAACCGCGCCACACGCGGATGTTCGACGGCCCCGAGGTCACGCCCGAGGCCGACCTGCACTCGAAGCTCGTCGTGCTCGAGCGCGAGAAGGTCGCCGGCGTGATCGTCGTGCGCCGCGGCGTCGAGCAGGACGGCGTCGACAAGAAGGACCTCGCGAAGACCGCGCGGCCGGTGCTCGAGCGCCTGAGCTTCCGCGCGACGTTCGCGCAGTTTCCCGGCGAGACGCCGCGCCAGCCGCTGGAGGTCGCGCTGCCGGTGATCGAAGTCACCGCGGGCACGGCCGCGCGGCTGTGCGGCGAGGACATCGCGGCGCTGGGCGCGAAGATCGACGCGAACGGCAAGCCGCTGCGCCGCGACTACAAGGGCCGCCGCGCGCGCATCGCGTCGGCCAGTTCGAAGCAGACGGTGCGGCTGGAGAACGTCGCCGCGACGCTCAAGGGCAGCGATGCGAAGCTCAGCGGCGAGTACGTCGTGCTCGGCGCGCACTTCGACCACATCGGCGTCGACGCGCGCGGCCGCATCGGCTTCGGCGCGGACGACAACGCGTCGGGCACCGCGGCGCTGCTCGAGATCGCCGCCGCGCTCGCGAAGAAGCCGCCGCGCCGCTCGGTGCTCGTGTGCGCGTTCTCGGGCGAGGAGGACGGCCTGCTCGGCAGCCGCGCGCTGTGCGCCGCGCCGCCGGTCGCGAAGGATGCGCTCGTCGCGATGCTGAACCTCGACATGATCGGCCGCGGCGACGTCGATGAGCTCGCGGCGCTCGGCACGAAGCAGACGCCGAGCTTCGAGAAGCTGCTCGAGCGCGCGCGCACGAAGGCCACCGGCATCAAGAAGATCGTCACCGGCCAGGGCGACGAGCTGTGGCAGCGCTCGGACCACTACTCGTTCCACCAGATCGGCGTGCCGACGCTGTTCTTCTTCGAGGGCCTGCCGATCGACCGCAACAAGGACTACCACACCTGGCGCGACACGCTCGATCTGCTCGACTACGAGAAGATCGAGCGCACGGCCAAGCTCGGCTACTCGGTGCTGTGGCTGCTCGGCAACGACGACGAGCGCCCGCCGCGGCCGCAGCCGGAGGAGCGCAAGTGAAGGCGCCGCCGTTCGGGATCCGCATCGAGCGCTCGTTCTCGCTGCTCGCGGTGCTCGCGGTCGTCGCCGGCCTCGGCGTCGGCTCGCTGTTCGATTTCGGGCGCGCCGCGGGCGCGCACGAGTCTCCGCCGGCCGCGAGCGCGACCGCGGGCGCAGCGACGGGTGCAGGCGCCGCTCCGACCGCGGCGCCGCGCGCGTCCGGCGCGCTTTCGCGACTCGCGATCGCCGCGCACGCCGGCGATGCGGACGTCCAGCGCGAGCTCGAGCGGATCGTCGAGCACTGGCGCGCGAAGGCCGAGCGCGACGGCAGTCGTTCGAAGGCGTGGCGGCGCGGCGACGTGCAGGTCGCGCTGTGCGTGCGCGCCGAGCCTTCGGGCGCCGAGGTCGCGTCGATCGGCGCCGACCGCGCGCTGCGGCCCGCGTCGAACCTGAAGCTCGTCACGACGGCGACCGCGCTCGCGCTGCTCGGGCCGGACGCGGCGTTCCGCACGCCGCTGCAGCTGCAGGGCGCGCTGGACAACGGCGTCCTCGCCGGCGATCTCGTCGTGCAGGGCGGCGGCGATCCGCTGCACGATCGCGCCGATCCGCGCTACGCCGAATCGCGCCTCCGTGACGTCGCGCGCGCGCTGAAGAACCGCGGGCTGTCGCGCGTGCGCGGCGCGCTCGTGCTCGACGAAGGTGCGTTCGACGCGCCGGCTCCCGGGCCCGCGTGGCCGAGCGCATCGCAGCACTGGCAGGACTACTGCGCGCTGTCCGGCGCGTTCTCGGCCAACGGCGGCATGTTGACGGCGCTCGTGCGCGCGGGTCGCGTCGGCGAGAACGCGCTCGCCGAGCTGCACCCGGTGCCGAGCGGGATCCCCGAGTCGATCGGCGTCGCGACGGTCGCCGGCGGCAAGAGCGACGTGCAGGTCGGCGCGAACGCGCGCGGCGCGACGGTGCGCGGCGCGCTCGGCACGAGCGCCGATCCGGTCGACGCGTCGTTCGCGCACCCCGACCCGGTCCAGCTCTTCGGCGCGTGCCTGCTCGGCGCGCTGCACGCCGAGGGGATCGAGGTCGAGCGCGGCGTCGCGCGCGAGCGGCGGCGCTGGCGCGCGGATCTGGAGCCGG
>SCVU01000351.1 GCA_004296785.1 Planctomycetota bacterium | reverse complement strand
GACGCTCTTCCGATCTCCTTGCTCGAGCACCGCGCACGCGTCGTTCGGCCGTTCGAGATCGAGCAGCAGGCTCGCAACCTCGCGTACCGACGCGAGCACGTGAAAGTGCTGCGGCCCCAGATGCTCGCGACGCAGCGCGAGCACGCCTTGCTGCTCGGCGAGCGCGTCGATCGGACAACCCGCCGCGCGCAGCGCGACCGCGCGCGCGTGCCGCGCGCGCAGCGTGCGCAGATCGTGCGGCCCCTCGACCGCCGCGCACGCCGCGACCGCCTCGTCGAACACGGCGAGCGCCGCGTGCGGCGCGCCGAGCGCAGCGTAGAGACTGCCGAGCGTCAGCCGCGGATCGATCGAGTGCCGGTGCAGCGGCCCGTGCCGGCGCTCCTCGTTGCGCGCGGCCTCGAACGCGTGCGCCACCGCGTCGGAGACGCGCCCGACCTCGACGAGCAGCGTCGCGAGCCCGCCGGTCACGACGTCGAGCTGATCGGGATTCTCGTCGCGCCCGAGCCGCGCGAGCGCCTGCGCCTCCCACAGGATCGCGATCGCCTCCTCCGCGCGGCCGGCCTCCCAAACCGCACGCGCGCGCGCGAACTGCACGTACACCGAGCTCGAATAGCTCGACAGGCGCTCGGCGTCGATCGCCCGCGCCCGCTCGGCGGCGTCGAGAGCGGCCGCGAGCTCGCCGCGGCGCGCGAACAGGATCGCGCGGTCGGCCCACATCGTCGCCATCTGCGGCGCGTGCTCGAGGCCCGCTTGCTTCAGGAGCTCGAGCGCGCGGTCCGAGCACTCGCGCGCGCGCTCGAGGTCGCCGGTCACCGCGTACAGGCGCACGAGCGACGCCTCGATCACGCCGGCGACGTCGGCGGAGATCATGTGCTGCGACGACGCGGCCGCCTCGACGCGGTCGAGGATCTCGCGCAGCAGCACCGGTCGGCCCGGCGCGTCGAGCGCGGCCTGGTCGGCGGCGAACGCGATCATCTCGGTCAGGTTCGACTTCTGCACCGACTCGCGGCGCGCCTCCTCGGCGCGCTGTTCGGCGAGCCTCTCGGCGGCGCGCGCGGCGAGCGCGTCGTCGGAGCTCTGCTTCTCGGCCGTGTGCGCGCGCGACAGCGCGACCAGCGTCGCGCCCAGTCCGCCCGCGAGCGCCGCGAACGCGATCGCGGCGAGCGCGAACGCGAGCGCGTGGCGCCGCGCGAGCTTGCGCAGCCGGTAGACGCGGCTCGGCGGACCGGCTTCGACGGGCAGGCCGGCGCGGAACGCCGCGAGATCGGCCGCGAGTGCGTCGACCGAGCCGTAGCGGCGCTCGCGCTCCTTCTCGAGACAGCGCAGCGCGATCCACTCGAGCTCGCGCGGCAGGGCCGGGACGAGCTTGCGCGGCGGCGTCGGCGCGCGCTCGCGGATCGCCGCGGCCGCGTCGACGATCGAGAGCCCGGCGAGGTCGATCGGCGGCGCGTCGCACAGGAGTTCGTAGAGCATCACGCCGAGCGCGTAGACGTCGGCGCGCACGTCGACCGGATCGGCGCCGCCGCCGAGCTGCTCGGGCGCCATCGTGCGCAGCGTGCCGAGCACCTCCCCGCCCTGCGTGACGAGCGTGGGGCCGCCCGCCGCGCTCGCGGCGCCGTCGATCGCGCGCGCGACGCCGAAGTCGATCACCTTCGGGCGGCCGTCGCGCGTGACGAGCACGTTCGCGGGCTTCAGGTCGCGGTGGATCACGCCGCGCTGGTGCGCGTGCGCGACCGCGCCGCAGACCTCGGTGAAGAGATCGAGTCGCGCCGCGCGCGACAATCGCTCCTCGCGCGCGTACGTCGCGAGATCGCGCGCCCCTTCGAGCAGCTCGAGCGCGTACCACGGCAGCTCGACGCGCGCATCGCCGTCGCCGAACGCCTGCACGCCGCTCGCGTAGACCTGCGCGATCGACGGGTGCGAGAGGCGCGCGAGGATGTCGATCTCCGACAGGAAGCGCGCGAGCAGCGAGCCGCGCGCGGCGCCCGCGCGCAGCACCTTGACCGCGACGCGGCGACGCGGCTGCTCCTGCTCGGCCTCCCAGACGTCGCCCATGCCGCCCGATCCGATGCGGCGCAGCAGGCGGAACGCGCCGAGCTTCGCGTCGGCGCCCGGGCCGGCGACCGCGAACGCGGCGCGATCGAAGGCGACGGGCAACAGCGTGGCCGTGCCGGCGTCGCGATCAGCGAGCACGAGCTGCCACACGGTCGTGAACAGCGCGGCATCCGCGCCGCAAGCGCCGCGCAGCCACGGCTCCTGCTCCGCGACGGGCAGCTCGACCGTCTGCTCGAACAACGCGCGCGCGCGCGCGAAGTCCGCAGCGGGAATGCCGCTCGCCGGCCGCATCTACGGATCGAGCTCCGGCTCCGACAGGCGCGCCTGCAGGAACGCCTTTGCCGTGCGCCAGCCGCGCTCGACCGTGCGCACCGACACGCCGAGCGCCGTCGCGATCTCGACCATCGTCATGCCGCCGAAGTGCAGCATGTCGACGATGCGCGCGAGCTCGGCGTCGGCTTCTGCGAGTTGCCCGAGCACGTCGTCGAGCTCGACCAGGTCGATGCCGCGCTCCTCGAAGCGGGCGAGCGCGTCGTCGAACGGCAGCACGACGCCCG
>SCVU01000350.1 GCA_004296785.1 Planctomycetota bacterium | reverse complement strand
CAGGATTTTAGCGCCGTTCGGTGCGCCGCCGCGAGCCGGGAACGGCCCGCGCTCGGCCGTTACACTCCCGGATTCCATGACCAACCGCACGCGCACCGAGACCGACTCCTTCGGCCCGATCCACGTCAGCAGCGACGCCTTGTGGGGCGCGCAGACCCAGCGCAGCCTCGAGAACTTCAAGATCGGCGGCCACCGCTTCAGCCGCGAGATGATCCGCGCGCTCGGCATCGTCAAGAAGTGCGCGGCGCAGGCGAACGTCGACCTCGGCGAGCTCGAGATGCTCGACGCCCCGCAGCGCGCGGCGCTGCTCGCTGCGGCCGACGAGGTGATCGCCGGCGACCACGACGAGCACTTCCCGCTGGTCGTCTGGCAGACCGGTTCGGGCACGCAGACCAACATGAACGCGAACGAGGTGATCTCGAACCGCGCGATCCAGATCCTCGGCGGCGTGCTCGGCAGCAAGCAGCCGATCCACCCGAACGACCACGTCAACCGCAGTCAGTCGTCGAACGACGCGTTCCCGACCGCGATGCACGTGGCGGCGGGGGAGGCCGCTGTGCGGCGCCTGTTGCCGGCGCTGCTCGCGCTGGAGAAGGCGCTCGACGCGAAGGCGAAGCGCTGGGCCGGCGTCGTCAAGATCGGCCGCACGCACCTGCAGGACGCGACGCCGCTGACGGTCGGGCAGGAGCTGTCGGGCTGGGTGCAGCAGCTGTCGGATGCGCGCCGCGCGATCGACGGCGCGCTGGTCGGCGTGTGGGAGCTCGCGCTCGGCGGCACGGCCGTGGGCACCGGGCTCAACACGCACCCGAAGTACGCGGCGCTCGTCGCGAAGAAGATCGCGCAGCAGACGAAGCTGCCGTTCGTCACCGCGCCGAACAAGTTCGCAGCGCTGGCCGCGCACGACGCGCTCGTGCAGCTGTCCGGCGCGCTGAAGACCGCGGCCGTGGCGCTGATGAAGATCGCCAACGACGTGCGCTGGCTTGGCTCGGGGCCGCGCTGCGGTCTGTTCGAGCTCGTGCTGCCGGAGAACGAGCCGGGCAGCTCGATCATGCCCGGCAAGGTCAACCCGACGCAGTGCGAGGCCATGACGATGGTGTGCGTGCAAGTGCTCGGCAACGACGCGGCGGTCGGGTTCGCCGGCTCGCAGGGCAACTTCGAGCTCAACGTCTACAAGCCGGTGATCATCCACAACGTGCTCGGCTCGATCCGGCTGCTCGCCGACGCGTGCGACAGCTTCCGCGACAACTGCATCGCCGGCCTGGAGCTCAACGAGGAGCGCGTCGCGAAGTACGTCGCCGAGTCGCTGATGCTCGTGACGGCGCTCAACCGCCGCATCGGCTACGACAACGCGGCGAAAGTCGCGAAGAAGGCGTACAAGGAGCACATCACGCTGAAGCAGGCGGTGCTCGACCTGAAGCTGCTCAGCGCCGCGGAGTTCGACGCGACCGTCGTGCCCGGCGACATGGTCGGGCCGCGTGCCGCGGCGAAGGGAAAGCGCGCGAGGCCGGCCGCCGGACGGCGCTAGAATCGGTGGGCGCGCCCGCGCTCTCCGACCCATGCCCAACGCACGTTCGTCGACCGTCGTCCCGCTCTCCCGCGCCGCGTGCGCTCTCGCGGTCGCGCTGCTCGCGCCCGCCGCAGCCGCGCAGGCGCTGTGGACCGTCCACCCCAACGGCAGCGCCGATTTCACTTCGATCCAGGCGGCCGTCGATGCCGCTGCGCCGGGCGATCACGTGCTCGTGCTCGCCGGCGCGCACGCCAACGTCGTGCTCGAGCGCGCGATCACGCTGACGAGCACCGGCGGCGCGGCGATCCTGAAGCCGCAAAGCGGCCCGGGCGCGACGGCGCCCGCGCTGTCGATCCGCAACTTGCCGGCGGGCGAGCACGTCTGCGTATCCGGCCTCACCGTGTTCGTCGGCGGCGGCGGCGCGCCGCACGCGGTCGGGATCGCCGACTGCGCGGGCAGCGTGTGGTTGCAGGACATGTTCGTCGACTCCTACGGCGCCGCGGCGCTCGACGTCCGCGCCTGTGCGTCGGTCGTCGTCGCCGACTGCACGCTGCAGACGAACCTCGTGCCCGCGCTGAGCGACGGGACGCCGCAGTCCGCGCCGGGCGCGCGCGTCGCCGACGGCGCGCGGCTGCACGCGTGGTCGAGCGACTTCTTCGGTTCGCACGGCACGCTGCAGGGCGGCGGACTGCCGACGCCGAACGCGGCGGCGGACGGCGGCGCGGGCCTCGTCGTCGAGGATGCGCTCGTGCACTGCTACGGCGGCGACATCCGCGGCAGCAGCGGCAGCACGTTCTTCGGCGCGAGCTGCACGAGCGGCGGCAACGGCGGCGACGGCGTCGTCGTGATCGACGGGCCGTCGGGGTTCGCGCCGGAGGTTCGGCTCGTCGGCGCGAGCGTCACCGCGGGGTTCCCGGGTTCGCATCAGGCGGGCTGCGGTCCGGCGCCGATCGCGGGGCAGATATTCGACGCCGCGCCCGGCTCGCTCGTCGCGCTGCCCGGTCCCGCGCGGCGCTTCACGCTGCCCGGGCACGCGAACTCCGGCGCGCCGGTCGCGCTGCGCTTCGACGGCGCGGCCGGCGACTTCGCGTTCGTGCTCGTGTCGGGCGCGGCGGCACCGGGGACGTCGATCGCGGGGCTCGACCTGCACGTCGCGCTCGCGCCGCTGCTCGTGGTCGGTCCGTTCGCCGTGCCGGGTGCAAGCGCGACCTACGGCGCGAATGCGCCGCTGCTGCCGGCCGGCGTCGAGGGGATCGCGCTGCCGCTGCAGGCCGTGCACCTCGACGCGTCGCTCGCGCTGCACGCGTCGAGCCCGCGCCTGCTGCTCGCGCACTGATCAGGGCGGAGTGAACGCGAGCTCGTCGTCCGCGATCCGTGGATCGAGCTCCGGCGCGCAGACGATCGTCTCGTCGACGCGGCAGTCGTCGAGGCGAAAGCTCTCGTGCACGCGCCGCACGACGTACTGCTCCACGTCGACCCAGACCACGTACGCGTGAGCTTGCTCGAGCTGCGCCTCGATGCGGTAGCAGGGCCGGCCGCCGACGTCGTCGCGGCCGCGCACGATCGGCTCGACGAGCCGCAGCAGCAGCGCGTCGCGCTCGTCCTGCGGATCGAGCAGATCGGGGATCAGCGTCGAGGTGCCCGACGAGACCCCGGCCGCGGCCGCACGCAGCGAACCCCACTCGCCGCTGTCGATCGCGTGCTCGCGAACGGTCCACCATTCCTGCGCGCGCTCCGGCAGACCCCAGATCACCATGCGCGTGTCGTCGCGGCCCCCGGCCTCGAGTTCGCGGTACTCCCAGCGGAACCCGCGACGGCGATCGAAGCGCGTCGCGAACTGCGTTTCGCGTTGGTGATCGCGGCCGGACTCGCCGTCGCCGATGAACTCGGTCCAATTCACGCCCTCGTCGCGGTAGCGCTCGCAGCTCGCGTAGACGCGCGCCACGTTGGCGAGCACGTCCTGCGCGCGGGGCAACTCTGCGCCGGCGGTATCGGCCGGCAGCACCGCGATCGACAGGAGTGGCGACTCCGGCCGACGCGGAGCACGACTCGGCTCGCGCTGCCACCGGTACGCGAACCAGCACAGCACGCACGCGAGCACGATCCATGTGCGTCTGTTCATGGCGCCTCCGTGGCGATGGTACTGCGCGCCGCGGGATCCCGGCGGGCGGGCGCGACCGCGACGCGGAGTTTTTCTCACTCCGAGCGGCGGAATCCGCGCCGGCTCACGCCTGTCGACTGGAGCCGGTCCGTCGCCATCGTCGCGCGCGCCGAGCCGGCCCAACGACGCGATGTTCCGAGCTACACTCGATCCGGTGAGCGACCGCATCCCGTTCTCGGTGCTCTTGGAAGGCGCCCGGCGCGCGGATCCGGAATCGCTCGACGCGCTCGCGCGGCGCTTCTATCCGGCCGTCCAGCGCCTCGTGCACCATCGGCTGGCGACCGACATGCGCCAGCACCGCCCGTGGATCTGCGCGCGCTTCAGCACCGGCGACGTCGTGCAATCGGTGTTCGAAGGCGTGCTGCGCGACCTCGGCGCGTTCGCCGGAGAGACCGAGGAGGCGTTCGTCGGCTACCTCGCGATCGTCGTGCGCAATCGCATCCTCGACGCCGTGCGCTTCCACGAGGCCGCGCAGCGCGACGGCCGCAGGGCGAGCTCGATCACGCAGCGGCTCGACGTCGCGAGCGCCGAGCCCGACCCGGTCGACGCCGCGATCTCGGAGGAGCGGCTCGCGCAGCTGGTCGCGGCGCTCGGCGAGTTCGAGCCGCGCGTCCAGCACCTGCTGCGCGCGCGCAGCGAAGGGCTCGCGTCGTTCCGCGAGCTCGCGGCGCAGCTCGGCTACGGCTCGGAATCCGCTGCGCGCCGCGCCTGCTTCGCCGCGCAGGCGAAGCTCGCGCTCCGACTCGCAGGTGACGGTTGAAGCCGCGCTCGGAACCGCTTGCGGGTGCAGCGGCCGAACCGTCGCACGCCGAGCTCGAGGCCCTCGTGTCGCGCGCGCTCGAGCTTCGCGACGACGGGCGCGCCGACTGGCTCGCACAGGCGTGTCGCGAGCAGCCGCAGGCCGAGGCACAGGTGCGCGCCGCGGTCGAGCGCGCCGACGCGCTCGGCGGGCTGATCGCGACGACGGCCGGGCACGATCCGCTGCGCGGTCAGTGCCTCGGCGGGCGCTTCCGCCTGCACGAGCGCATCGGCGTCGGCGCGATGGGCGTCGTGTACCTGGCCGAGGACCTCGAGCTGCGGCGCAGGGTCGCGTGCAAGATCGTGCATCACGGGCTGCTGCCGCCGGAGCAGGCGCTCGAGCGCTTCGCGCGCGAGGCGCAGGCGCTGGCGGCGGTTCAGCACTCCTCTGTCGTGACGATCCACGACCGCGGTCGCACCGCCGACGGCCAGGTCTACATCGTGATGGAGCTCGTCGACGGTCCGCCGCTCGCGGCGATCCTCGAAGCGGCGCGCGAGCGCGTCGGCGCGGCGCGCGGCGACGACTGCGCGTGGATCGAAGCGGAGTTCGGCTGCGCGACGCGCGGCGAGACGAGCTACGTGCGCAGCGCCGTGCGCTGGGTCGCCGACCTCGCGCTCGGACTCGAAGCGGTGCACCGCGCGGGCGTGCTGCACCGCGACATCAAGCCGTCGAACATCCTCGTGCGGCGCGACGGCCGGCCGGTGCTGCTCGACTTCGGCATCGCGCTGCTCGATGCGCAGGGGCACGGCACGCGGACCGGGACGAGCGTCGGCACGCCGGCGTACATGCCGCCCGAGGCGCTGCGCCGCGCGACGGATCCGCAGTCGGCGCGCACGAGCGCGAGCGACGTGTACGGCCTCGCGGCGACGCTGTACCACTTGCTGACGCTGCACGCGCCGTACGAGGGCACGCCGACGCAGGTGCTCGCCGCGCTGGCGACGCGCGAGCCGGTTGCGGCCGCGGCGCACCGGCCGGGCCTGCCGCGCGATCTGCAGGCGGTGCTCGAGCAGGGGATGCGGCGCAACCCCGCGCGCCGCTATCCGTCCGCGGCCGCGTTCGAGGCGGACCTGCGCGCGTTCCTCGAGTTCCGACCGGTCTCGGCGCGCCCGGTCACGGCGCTCGAGCGCGGGCTGCGCCGGCTCGCGCGCTCGCGCGCGGCGCTCGGCGCGCTCGCAGTCGCGCTGCTCGTGCTCGTCGCGGCCGGCGCGAACGCGTGGCGCGAGCATGCGCTCGACGTGCGCCGTGCGCGCCACGCCGAGCTCGCGCGGCAGTTCCCGCCGAACTTCACGGTCCTCGGGCGCGCCAATCGCGAGGTGCTCGCCGCATCCGACCGCGCGGCGCTCGGCGCGCTGCTCGACGCGGCGGCCGAGGTCGCGGTCGAGCCGCTGCCGACGTTCCTATTGCGCGCGTCGTTCCGCCAGGACCACGGCGATCCCGACGGCGCCGCGCGCGACATGCAGGAGGTCGCGCGCTACGTCGACACGCCGTTCGCGCGCGAGCTCGCCGCGCGCTACGCGGCGGCGGATCGCGCACAGCGCGGGAGCGGCGCGCTCGATCTCGCGCGGCTGCCCGCGCCCGATTCGACGGCGGACCGCTATCTGCTCGGCTACCACCGCCTGCGCGCGGAGCAGATCCCCGAGGCGCGCGAGCTGTTCGGCGCGCCGGACGTCCGCGCCATTCCGCACGCGGACGAGCTGTACCTCGCGATCACCGACCTCGATTCGCTGCGCGGTGCACAGCAACAGCAGCGCGCCGTCCAGCGCTACGCCGATCTCGTGCGCCTCGAGAGCCGGATCGGGTTGCGCAGCGCGACCACCGCGCAATTGATCGGCAGGATGCTCGCGATCCAGGACAAGCACGCGGATGCGCTGCGCGTGTACGCGGAGGGCATCGCGCTCGCGCCGCGCGCGTACACGCTGCGGATCAACGCGGCCCACAGCGCGCTCGTGCTCGGGCGGCTGGGGGAGGCGCGCGCGGAGCTCGAGCTCGCGCGCGAGCTGCGCCCGAACTACGCGAAGATCGCGCAGAACCTCGTGTGGCTCGACATCGCCGAGGGGCACTTCGAAGCCGCGGCGCTGCGCGTGCGCACGACGGCGCCGCAGCTCGTGCCCCGGTCGGACGAGTGGCCCGAGTACTGGTCCGGCGTCGTCGCGACCTACGCGGGGCTCGACGCGTTCGCCGCGGGCGACCGCGCGGAGTGCGCGCGGCAGCTCGAGGTCGCGTGCGCGCACTTCGACGTGGCCCCCGGGCTCGTGAACCAGAGCGGCGAGGCCGCCGCCTCGACCGCCGCGCGCATCGCGCGGTCGTTCGACGGCAAGGACGTCGGCGCGCTGTTCCTCGAGCTGCTCGCGCTGCTCGCGGACGAACCGCACTCCTGGTGGCGCCAGCGCCTCGTGCTGCGCCACATGCCATCCGATCTCGACGCCGCAGCGACCGCCGCGATGCGACGCGTCGTCGAGGCGCTCGACATGCGCACGCTCGCCGAACCGGTGCGGTGAGCGCTTACCGAGGCTCGCAACGCGCCGCACCGCCGGCGCTCTCCAACATGAAGCACTTCACGCATCCTTCGTTCGCGTTCCCGGGTCCGCTGCTGGGCTCGCTCGTCGCACTCGCGCTCGCGCTCATCGGCTCGACACGTCCGGCCGCGCAGGCGCAGGTCATCGCTCCGTCCGTCGCGCAGGGACTGGCGTCGAACATGCCGGTCGGGCTGAGCCTGTACGCGACGCACCCCAACGACGCCGTGCGCATCCGCGCGCCGGGCACGAACTCCGGTCAGCCCGTCGCGTGGTCGGCGGCCTCGTTCTCGGCGGCGACCGCGCTGCATCCCGACTATTCGCCCGGTGCGCTGACGCAGTGGGCGCCGACCTCGATCGCACCGCCGCGCTTCGGCGGCATCTCGAGCGGCGGCGAGCGGATGCCGCCGGTGGATTCCAGCGGCTTGCTCGACATGGACGGCTTCGAGAACTGGTACGCGCTCGCGATCTCCGTCGATCGCAACGCGCACG
>SCVU01000349.1 GCA_004296785.1 Planctomycetota bacterium | reverse complement strand
GAGCTCGGCGAGCGCCTTGTATTCCATCCCGTGGTACGACTCGAGCGACATCCACGGGAAGATCATCGACAGCACGAACGCGACCGCGAAGCAGCCGAGCCCGGCGACGAACACGAAGGTATAGAAACGTTCCATGATTCGTGCGCCGCTACGCGGTCGCCTCCTCGCTCGCCAACGGACCTTCCTCCTCGACGAAGGCCGCGCCGGCCTTCGCTGTCATCAGCATGTTGTAGGCCTGGCACAGCAGGCCGACGATCAGCAGCGCGCCCGTCGCCGTGCGGAACAACCAGAACGGTCCCTGCGCGTCGACGATCTGCTCCCACGGGTTGAGCTCCTTCTGCATGAAGCCCGCGACGAGCCCGCCCGCCGTCAGTGACGTGAACATCAGCAGGATGCCGATCGCCGACAGCCAGTAGTGCCACGAGCGCAGGCTCGTGCTGTACCAGCGCCGCCCCGTCACGCGCGGCCACAGCCAGTCGATCACGCCGTACATCCAGAACGTGAACGTCCCGAGCATGATCAGGTGCGCGTGCGCGACGACCCAGTCGGTGAAGTGGATGATCTTCTGGAAGCTCCACGTCGTCTGGAACGCGCACTGGAAGCACGTGATCATGTACATGACGGCGCCGGTGTAGAACCAACGCAGCGCGAAGCTCGTGCGCAGCTTGTCCCACGACCCGCGCAGCGACATGAAGAAGTTCACGACGACCGTCGTGACGACGATCTCGATCGCGATCGTCGTCGAGATCGCTCCGAACTCGACGTAGTCGGGGATCGGCGAGAGCAGGAAGTGGTGCACGCCGCCGAGCGGATAGAAGAACGCCAGCGCCCAGAAGCCGATCACCGACAGCGAGTGGCTCCAGATCGGCCGGCGCAGGATCAGCGGGACGAAGAAGTACATCAGTCCCCAGCCCATCGGCGTCACGTACAGGCCGACGAGGTCGTGGATGAACAGGCCGGTGACCGCGGCGCCCGATGCGCCGGGCAACACCCACTCCGGCAGCACGTTCCCCATCAAGTACGTCAGCGCGAGCCACACGAGCCCGGCCGTGAAGTACCACAGCGTCACGTAGTACTTCTGGTGGCGCGCCTTCCACAGCGGCGTCATGAACTGCACGATCAAGAGCACCGCGCCGACGGTGACGAGCATGTCGACGGGCACGTACACGAGCTCGAACGTGCCCGGGCGGAAGCCGGTCGGCGTCTCGCCCCACTCGATCGCCTGCGCGTGGTCGGTCAGGTAGCCGATCGCGGCGAGCACGAGGATCGCCTGCCAGGTCCAGAAGATCAGCTTGCCGAGGCGCTCGGACAGCACGCGCTCGCCGGTCAGCCGCGGCACCGCGTAGTACAGCATCCCGGTGAAGCCGTTCACGAGCCAGCCGTACGCGGCGAGGTTCGTGTGCCACAGCCGCATGTGCCCGGGCGAGAACAGCTCGCCCGCCCACGCGGGGTAGAACCCGAGGAACTGCAGCGAGTACAGGAAGCCCGCGGCCATGCTGACCACGAGGCACGCGAGCGCCGCGTACAGGTGCGCGCGGATCAACACGTAGCTGACGAGCGGCTGCGCGTACGCATCGTCGCGCGCGGCGCCGAACGGAACGGCGAGGGTCGTGCTCACGGCTGCTTGCCCTCCGCGCGCGCGCGCGCCGCGACATCCTTGGCGAAGTGCACGAGGTCCCAGATCTCCGCGCCGCTGAACATTCCGGAGAACGAGCCCATCGGCGTGCCCTTGATGCCCGACGCGATCGCGAGGTACAGCGCCTGCGCGTCGTCGCCCGAGCGGAACACGCCGGCGCCGAAGTCGCGCGGCCGGATCGGATAGCCCCAGTCGTCCTTGAACGCATCGGCGGTCGGGCCGTCGCCGCGGCCCCCGCTGCCGTGGCACGAGAAGCAGCTGCCGCGCTGCGGATCGTTGAACAGCGCGCGGCCGCGCTCGACCGACGCGGCGTCCGCGGTCGTCTCGGGCACGCCGGGGAACACGCGGTGCTGCCGCGCGGGGCTCCAGCGCTCGAGCACGATCTCGAACACCTCGGCGGCCGCGGGGAGTTCCTCGTCCTCCTGCGCGAGCGACAGCGCGAGCTCCTCGAACTCGCCCTGGATCGCCAGGCTGCGCACGTACT
>SCVU01000348.1 GCA_004296785.1 Planctomycetota bacterium | reverse complement strand
GCGTGATGCTCGCGCTCGTGCTGCTCGTCGCCGGCTTCACGGTCTTCGCGATCCTCTCGATGATGGTCGTCGAGAAGCGCCGCGACATCGGCATCCTCTCGGCGCTGGGCGCGACGCGCGCGGGCGTGCTCGCGACGTTCCTCTTGATCGCGTTCTGGGACGCGCTGGTCGGCGCGGTCAGCGGCGCCGTGCTCGGCGTGTGGCTGGCGCTGAAGATCGATCCGTTCGAGCGCTGGCTCTCGTCGACGATCGGCTACCAGATCTGGAACCGCGAGATCTACCTGTTCGACACGATCCCGAGCCGCGTCGAGCCCGTCGCGGTTGCGCTGATCGTGCTCGGCGCGTTCGTCTGCACGCTGTTGTTCGCCGCGATCCCCGCGGTGCGCGCGGCGCGCCTCGATCCGCTGGAAGCGCTGAGGTACGAATGAGCGCCGACCTCTCGACGAGCGCCGCGCCGCCCGCGGCGAAGACGGCGACGCGCCACGCGCTCGAAGTGCGCGGGATCGCGAAGGAGTTCCAGGTCGGCAGCGAGACGCTGCACGTGCTGCGGGGCATCGACCTTTCGATCCCCTACGGCCAGCCGGTCGCGCTGGTCGGTTCCTCGGGCGCCGGCAAGTCGACGCTGCTGCACATCGCCGGGCTGCTCGAGCGGCCGACCAGCGGCGAAGTGCGCGTCGACGGCGTCGAGGGCTGGGCGCTCGCGCCGGACGCGCGCGCGCTGGTGCGCAATCGCAAGATCGGGTTCGTGTTCCAGTTCTATCACCTGCTCTCGGAGCTCTCGGCGCTCGAGAACGTGCTGCTGCCGGCGATGATCTCGCACTCGCCGAGCGAGTGGCGCGGCGAGAAGGCGAAGCTGACCGATGCCGCGCGCGCGCTGCTTGCGCGCTTTGGGCTCGAGGCGCGGATGCGGCACCGGCCGGCGCAGTTGTCGGGCGGCGAGCGCCAGCGCGTCGCGCTCGCGCGGGCGCTGCTGCACGATCCGCCGATCCTGATCGCGGATGAGCCGACGGGGAATCTCGACACGGCGACCGGTGAGAAGGTGCTCGAGCTCCTGTTCGACGAGCAGCGCACGCGTCACTTCGCGATGCTGCTCGTCACGCACGACCCGAAGCTCGCCGCGCGGTGCCCGCGCACCGTTCGCATGCAAGACGGCCGGATCGTCGGCGACACGAACGGCGCTACCAGCTGATCCTCGGCTCGGCCGGACGATCGTACGGGCACGCGAACCACGACGAGCGCAGCGCGCCGTCGAGCGACACGAGCTGGAACCAGCCCCCGCCCGGAAAATCCACGCGGCACGTCGATGCGCGCAGGTCGAACTCGGAGTCCGCGCGAAGCGCGCGCCACTCGAGCGGCGCGTCGACCCACTCGAGCCGCGCGCGATCGGGACCGCCCGCGCTGTGGATCACATCGACCGGCGCGCGCACGAGCGCGGTCGCGCGGTCGCCCGGCTGGATGTCGACCACCGCGAGACGGTAGCCGGGAGCCCACGTGGCGAGCCGCAGCGGCGCGCGCGCCGTGCGCAGCAGCGCGCGGCCGTAGTCGATCGTGCCGCGGCCCCACACGACGTCGTCCGCATTGCGTTGGAGCTCGCTCGCACACGTGTACGCGAACCAGCCGTGCTCGAGCTGCGCGCCGTCGCTCGCACGCAGGCTGAGTTCCCAGCGCTCGATCGCACCGCGCAGGTCGACCGTGCCGCTGTCGTGAACGTGGTTCGCCCGCACCTCGGCGTCACGCGTCGCGAACAGACCGCCGTCGACCTTGCTCACCAGTTCGACGCGCCACGCTCCCTCGGCGAGCCCGGCGACCTCCCACGCCGCGCCATCGGGCTCGCCCTCGAGCGCGATCGTTCGCGCGTCGATCGCGCCGAACTCCGGTCGATCGGCACAGCGGAG
>SCVU01000347.1 GCA_004296785.1 Planctomycetota bacterium | reverse complement strand
TCGAGCTGCGCCTCGAGCGTCGGCCGCAGCTTCTCGCGCACGTGCTCGACCTCGTCGAGGTCGCGGAACATCATCGGCAGGTTCTGCAGGCCCGTGACCTTCGGCTCGATCTCGCCGAGTCCCGCGACGGTCAGCAGCGCGCCGCCGAGCACGTGGTTGCGCATCTTCTTGACGACGTCGGTCTCGCCGCCCTGCGTGCTGTCGCCGTAGACGACGAGCTGCACCGCGCCATTCGTGCGCGTCTTCCACTGCTCGCCGATCGACTGCAGGCCCTTCGAGTAGCTCGAGCCCTTCGGCGCGACCGTCGCGAGCTTGATCTTCACCGGACCGTCGCCGCCGCTCACGGCGGCCGCGTGCGCGAGCGGTGCGAGGCCCGCGAGCCACGCGAGCGCGACGAGAGCGGTCGATGCGAACGAAGCGGCGCGGGGGCGGAGCATGGGGCCGTACTTATCGTCAGCTCCGCGCGACAAGGCAAGCCCCCGCGGCCCTACGGCGTCGCCGCGAGGATCAGATCGCCTTCGCGCGCGAGCAGCCAGCGCGCGCGCCGTTGCGCGAGCACGTTGGCGAGCCGGTACTCGGGCCGCGCGTCGACGTCGATCGAAAGCGCCTTCGCGAGCGCTTCACGAAACGCTTGCGCGTCCTGCCGCTGCACGCAGACCTTCTCGGCGAACGCGACGTGCAGCGAGGCCTGCAGTCCGCCGGAGACCTCGAGCGCGTGTCGATAGCGCTGCTCCGAGCGCTCGAGCGCATCGGCGCCCGCGCCGGCGCGCACCGCCTCGAGCCCGATCCACGCCGACAGCAGCGCGCCGTCGCCCCATTCCTCGTCGAGCGCGAGAGCGCGTGTGAACAGCGCTTCGACGATCGGCAGCTCCGCGATGCGCGCGGGCTCGTCCTTCGACAGCGCGATCGCCGCGCCCCACGGCGCCGCGCACCAGTACGCGAGCTCGAGATCGGCGGCGCCGAGCTCGGCCGCGGCCTGCTCGGGCGTCGCGCAGAGCCGCGCGGCGTAACCGGCGCGGCGCGCGTCGAGCCCCGCCAGCGCGTGGTCGCGCGCGCGCAGGTACAGCTTGCGCGCGCGCGCGCGCAGCTCCTCGGCGCGCGCGAAGCTCGCGTCCTCGGCGAAGTCGGCGTCCTGCTCGACGAACGCGTACGCGTACTGCGCGAAGCCGGCGGCCGCCGCGATGCGCAGTCCGACGTGGCGCGGCCGCTCGGCGATCAGGCTCTCGAACAGCTTCAGGCTGAACGGCGCCGCGTCGCGGATCAGCTCGGGATCGTCGTCGCTCGCCCACGCGCTGCTGGAGCCGGCGAGCGCATTGCCGACCTGGTCGAGCGCCGCGTTCTTCACCGTGCGGCACGAACTGGTCGCGAGGGCGAGCGCGAGCGCCGCGGCGGCGCAGGCGAGGAGCGGACGAGCGTGCGCGGACATTCGCGGAGTCTACGCAACTGCTATCCTCCGCCCGCATGAGTCCCGACTCCGCCGCCGTTCGCCGCGTGCTCGTGACCGGAGCGAGTCGCGGCATCGGCCGCGCGATCGCGCTCGAGCTCGCCTCGGCGGGCTTCGAGATCGCGCTGAACTTCCGCTCGCAGCAGGCCGCGGCCGAAGCGGTCGCGAGCGCGATCGAATCGGCCGGCGGCCGCGCGCGCCTGCTCGCGTTCGACGTGTCGGATCGGGACGCCGCGCGCGCGGCGATCGAGGCCGACATCGCCGCGCACGGCGCGTACTTTGGCGTCGTGCTGAACGCCGGCATCACGAAGGACGGCCCGTTCGCCGGCTTCAGCGGCGCGGACTGGGACGCGGTGCTGCGCACGAACCTCGACGGTTTCTACAACGTCCTGCAGCCGTGCACGATGCCGATGGTGCGGCTGCGCAGCGGCGGGCGCATCGTCACGCTCTCGTCCGTCAGCGGCGTGATCGGCAACCGCGGGCAGGTCAACTACAGCGCGTCGAAGGCCGGCCTGATCGGCGCGACGAAGGCGCTCGCGCAGGAGCTCGCGTCGCGCAACATCACGGTCAACTGCGTCGCGCCGGGACTGATCGAGACGGACATGCTCGCCGGCGCGCCGGTCGACGAGTTCCTCGCGAAGATCCCGATGAAGCGCCTCGGCAAGCCCGAGGAGGTCGCCAGCGTCGTGCGCTTCCTGATGTCCGACCAGGCGAGCTACGTGACCGCGCAGGTCGTGCAGGTCAACGGCGGGCTCGCCTAGCTCGAGCTCGGCTACGCGCGCTTGCGCGTCAGCGCGACCATCGTCAGGCACAGCCCGAGCACCGCGCCGACGCCGCCGATCGACATCATCAGCACCGCGTTGCCCGCGTAGCCGACCTCGCGCACCGACTTCGGATCCTCGGGCAAGTAGCGCACTTCGATCTTGTCGTCGGTGATCGACTCGGTGTCGGCGTCGACGTGCCGTTGGAACGTCGCGTCCGACACGTGCACCTTGCCGACCATCGGTCTGGCCGATTCGACCGGGTACGACACGGTCAGCGAGTAGTTGCGCGAGAGCTTGCGGCGCTTCCACTGCGCCGACTCGATCGTCGCCGTCACGGTCTTGCCGTGGTCGTCGAGCGCGGCCTCGAGCGCGCGCTCCTTGACTCCGGCGACGACGGCGAAGAGGCCCGCGAGGAACAGCAACAGCGGCAGCAGGATCCGTCTCATGGTGCGCGTGATCCGAGGACTCGGGGGAGGCGCCGGATCGTAGCTCGGCGCGCGCGGTGCGCGAGGCTCAACCTCGGCCGAGTTTGCGCAGCGTCAGCAATCCGCCGATCGATCCGAACAGCGCGATCAGCGCACCGACGGCGAGCGGCGCGCGCGCGTCCTGGTCGTAACCGACGACGCGGACCGCGCGCACGTCCTCCGGCAGGTAGCGGACGTCGACGCGCGGCACGCGCACCGCGTTGTGCTCGTCGACGTGCGCGTCGTACAGCTCGTCCGAAACGCGGATGTCCTCGGTGAGCACGCGGTCGTCGGCCGTCCGGAAGCGCACGTCGAAGTAGTACCTGCGCCCCGTCCGGCGCGAGCGGCTCCACGCCTGCACGACCGTGCCCTCGGTCACGACGCCGCGCTCGTCGAGCGCGACCTTCGTGCGGTGCATGTCGATGCCGAGGTAGATGATGAACAGGCCGGCGCAGAAGAGCAGCGCGTAGATGAGCAGGCGCAGCAACGCCTTCGAGCGCGGCATCAGAGCGCCTCGAGTTGGAGCAGCGCGTCGCCGTCCGCGACCTCCGCGCCGTCGGCGACGAGGATCTTCGCGACGCGCGCGCGCTCGGGCAGGCCGCCGCCCGGCCGGTATGCGATGCGCGTGAACGTCTTCATCACTTCGATCAGGCCGAGCGCGCTCCCGCTCGAAAGCTCCGCGCCCTGCTCGACGAATGCCGGCTCGTTCGGCGCCGGCCGCAGCCAGTAGCGACCGGCGGAAGGCGCGCGGAACACGAGCACGCCGTCGCGCGCGCCCGCGCCGCGCTGCTCGAGCGCGTCGACCGCCGCGAGGTCCGACAGCGGCGCGAGCTCGACCAGCACGTCGCCGTACGCCACGGGCGCGAGCACGCGCTCCGGCGGCGCGCCCACGACGCGGCCGTGCACGCCGGCGGGCACGACGAGCTCGCGCGCGCGACCGAGCGCGATCAGCGCGCCGGCGACTTCACCCGCCTGCAGCACGCGACCTTGCGCGGGCCCGCGCGTGTACGCGCCGGGGCTCGGCGCGAGCAACAGCGCGCGCTCGCCGTCGACGCGCAGCAAGAGCTCGACTCGAGCGACGCTCAACCGCCCTTCACTCATCCACGCAGCTCCGTCAGCGCCGCGAGATCGTGCAGCGACCAGATGCGCGGGTTCTTGATGCGGCGGTAACCGAGCGTCTGGTACGACGCCTCGGCGAACAGCTCCATCCACTCGCGCAGCTCGCCGAGCGCGACGATCTCGTCGGTGTCCATCTGCGCGGCGGCCTTGTACGGATCCATGTCCGCCTCGATGCGCGCCTCGGTCGCCTTCATGCCGGCCTCGATCTTCGCGCGCTCGGCCGGATCGCTCGTCGCGATCTGGAACTCGTCGTCGAGCTTCGTGTTGAACGCCGCGATCGCGAGCGTGCGGCCTTCCATCACCGCCAGGCGCGTCAGCGGCGTCGACAGCTGCACGACCGGCTCGTACGGCATGCCGGCGAGCGCGTAGTAGCCGGCGCCCGAGGCCTTGCGCAGCAGCACCGTGAACATCGGCACCGTGTTCGTGCTGTTCGTGTAGATCAGGCTCGAGCCGTAGCCGAGCAGTCCGAGCCGCTCGGCCTCGACGCCGATGTCGAAGCCCGAGATGTCCTGCAGCCACACGAGCGGGATGCCGTCGTCGTTGCACGCGCGGCTGAACGCGGCGACCTTCGCGATGCCCTCCTTGTAGAGGATGCCGAGCGGCTTCTTCGCGCCGTGGTGCTCGGGGTCTTCCATCATCCCCTGGCGGTTCGCGACGAAGCCGACGTACAGGCCGTTCACGCGTCCGACGCCGACGATCATCTCGCGGCCGCGCTGCGGCAGCACTTCCCAGAACAGGCTGTGGTCGACCAGGCGCGCGAGCACCTGCTCGGCCTCGTACACGTGGCGGTGATCGGCCGGCACGAAGCCCGCGAGCTCGCGCGGCGCGTACAGCGGCTCGGCGGGATCGGCCTCGTGGCGGTGGAACGCGCGCGCCGAGCTCGACAGCCGCGCGATTTCGGCGCGGATCACTTCGAGCGCGGCCTCGTCGTCGGGCACGCGGACGTCCGCGCATCCCGATTGATGCACGTGCACCTCGGGGCCGCCGATGTCGAGGCTCGACAGGTGCAGGCTCTTCGCGCCTTTGATCAGCGCGGCGCCGGCGATGACCATGTACGCCTGCTCGGTCATCACGACGCGGTCGGAGATGATCGGCATGTAGCCGCCGCCCGCGATGCAGTCGCCGAACACGCCGGCGATCTGCGGGACGCCGGCGGCCGACAACAGGCTGTTCTGCTTGAAGATGTGGCCCGCGCCGGTGCGGCCGGGGAAGCTCTTGCCCTGCTCGGGCAGGTACAGGCCCGAGCAGTCGACGAGGTAGATCACCGGCAGTCGCAGGCGCAGCGCCATCTCTTGCGCGCGCTCGATCTTCTCGGGCGACAGCGGCCACCACGATCCGCTCGCGACGGTGTTGTCGTTCGCGATGACCATGCACCAGCGGTCGTGCACGCGCGCGAACGCGGTGATCACGCCGGCGGCGGGGGACTCGAGGTCGCCGAACTTCTTGTCGAAGTTGACGAACGTGCCGACTTCGTGGTGGCGCGAGCCCTTGTCCTTGAGGCGCTCGAGTCGCTCGCGAGCGGTGAGCTTGCCCTTCTCGCGGACGCGCGCGGCGTACTTCTCGCCCCAGCCGGCTTCGATCTTCGCGCGGCGCGCGCGCAGCAGGTCCTCGCGCTCGCGCAGCGCCGCCGCGTTCTTCGCGAGGCTCTGCGCGTCGGTGAACGAGTCGAGCGGCGAGCCGAGCGGTGCGAGCGGGACCTTGGCCATCGGAGGGCGGGGATTATCGCGCGTGCGCGCCGCGATTGTCCACGCGCGAAACGCGTCGCGTCGCGGGTCTACTTGCCCGCTGTGCTCGCGCCGTTCTCGGACTCGAGCAACTCGAAGGCGCGATCGAGCGTCGTTCGCTCGGTCGAGATACCGCAGAACCAGTGCGAGCCGCGGACGCCGCCCCACACTGCGACTGCAGCGCTGGCGCCCGTGCTCGCTCCGACTTCGTTCCCCGCCTCGGCGGCTGCGATGCGTGCGTTGATCTCGGCGATTCGGGCGAGGTCCGACCGCAGCCAGAACCCGGAGCTCGCGCCCGCGAGTTCGTCGAGCGTCGGATCCAGCGCGGCGACGCCCGCACCCGCGAGGCGCGCCAACGCGGCGTCGTCGGCGTCGAGCGCCAGCAGGAAGTGCCCGGCGTCGCTGCCGTACGCGAAGCGCAGCCCGTCGGTTCCGACGAGCAGCTCGTCCGTGCGCTTCTCCGACGCGACCTCTGCGGAATCGCCGCTCTCCACCAGAGCTAGCTCGACCGAGATCGACGTCTCCGTGAACGTCACGCCGCCGATTCCGCGTTCGGAGCTCGGCCCGATCGCGATCTCCGGTTCCTCCTCGGTCAAGCGCAGGGCCGTGGCGACGAGCTTGGAGTGCGCGCCCGCCATCGCGGCAGGATCGGACGTCGACAGGCACACGGTCGCGGTGAAGCCTTCGTCTCCGAGGTCGAACGCGAACGCTGATCGGCGTCCGACCTGCGCGAGCTGATCGCCGACTGCGCGCAACGCGTCGAGCATCGCCTCGCCTTCCGACGTCGCAGGCTCGAGATCCGCGAGGGCATCGGCGCGCAGCGACTTCTCGATCTCGGCGAGCGCGAGCTCCGTCAGCGGCTCGAGCCAGTTCGCGTCGTAGTCCGCGACGAACTGCACTGCCGCGTCGGGTGGCATTCGGCCCGCGAGTTCCGCGGCGAAGACGTGCTCGCCGTCGTCCGCTTTCCCGAGCGCACTGTCCGGGTCGAGCGTGCAGTCGATTTCGAATCGCAGCGCCGTCCCGTCGAGCACCAACTCGACGTCGATACGCTGCAGCGCGTCTACGAACTCCTCGACGAAGTCGGGGACCTCGCGGAGGAGCTCGGCGGCCGGTTCGCCCGCGAGCTCGCTCTCGAACGAACTGCGGAACTCCTGCATGCCGAGCTCGATCATCGGCGCATAGGCGCTCATCACGCCTTGCATGTCGACGCGCAGCGCGAAGCAGTCGCTCGTGAGCCCCGCGAGCAGTGGCGACGCCGTCACAGGCGGCGCGTAGTCGTCGATGTCCGACAGTGCGACGTAGTCCTCCCAGATCGCGGCGGTCCACTGCGTGGGCGTGTCGTCCAGCGCCGCGGCGAACGCGTCGGCGTCACTCACCGGGAGCACGTACGTCCGCGTCGGCTCGAACGCGCCCGCGGGCAGCGTGGCTCCGATCGCGATCGGGCGCTGGGGATCGACGAGCTCGAGCGGCAATTCGGCCTGCAGCGCCGTGGCGAGCCACGTGCGTGCGTCCTCGCCGGCCGGAGCGCCGCTCGCGCCGGCGATCGCTGCCATCGCGGCGTCCGTTGCGTCGAGCGACGCGATGCGCACGAGGATGCACGCGTCGGTGGGCACGAGCGCCGCGAACGCCGCGTCGGCGTCGCGCGCGGGATCCTGCGGAGCGAGTGCGAGGGACGCAGTGAGCAGAGCCAGCGGCAGCATGGCGCACATGCTAGTCGCCGCGCGCGAACCGCGCCGAGCAGCGGCCCGCTACCGCCCCGTCGATCGCTTGATCCCCGGCCCGCCCTCGGTCGCTTCGACGAAGTCGACGAAGCGCGCGAGCGCTTCGAGATCGAGCGACAGTCCGCCGAACCAGCTCGAGCCGCGCACGCCGCCCCAGCTCGTGACCTGGAACCCGAGCGCTGCGAGCGAAGTGTCGTTGACCTCCGGCGGCAGCGGCTTCGTTCCCATCCGCGCGAAGAAGCCCATGATCCGCGCGAAGTCGAGCTGCATCCACACGCCCGAGCTCGCTCCGCTCATCCGCGCGAGCAGCGGGTCGGCGCCCGCGGACGTGTGTGCGATGCCGGCCGCGCGCAGCAGCGTCTCGTCGCCGGCGTTCGCGCCGAGCACGACGAGATCGCCCGCCACGCCCATCGACAGCCGCGTCCCGTCCTTGCCGTACATCGCCTCGAACACGTCCTGCAGCTCCTTCGCGCGACCCGGCGGCAGCCCCTTCGGCCCCATCTGGCTCGGATCGACGCGGAAGCGCGACTCGGAGAACGCCACGCCGCCGAGGCTGCGCTCGACCGGATCGGTGACCGAGAACCCGCGCGCTTCCTGTTCGAGCAACTGCATCAGGTCGGAGATCACCGAGCCGTACGTGTCGGCCAGGCGCAGCGGTTCCGGGCTCGACACGAACGCGCAGCCCATGATGCCGTCGTTCGTGAAGTCGTACGCGATCCCGCACGAGCGCCCGAGCAGCGGCGCGATCTCGTCGATGCGTCCGATCGCGGCGGTCAACGCCTGGAACGACGCGCGCGCGTCGGGCGGCATGTGCTGCTGGATGTCGTCGTCGCCGAGCGCGGCGAACATGTCGCGGTAGAAGCCGGCGATGCCGGAGAGGTCGACCTTGGCGAGCGTGCGCACCATCGCGTGGTCGGGCAGTCGCTTGGCGAGCGCCGCGTCGAAGCCGTCGCGGTGCGCGGCGGGCTTGCCCAGCGCGCTGAGCGGATCGAGATCGATCTCGAGCGAGATCTCCGCGCGCTCACCCTCGAGCGCGCACACGACGTCGAGGCTCTGCACCGCGTCGACGAAGTCCTCGAAGTGGTCGGGCAGGCCGCCCATGAACTTCGCGGCCAGCGGATCGCTGCGCAGCTGCCGCGCGTACTGCACGCGGAACTCCTGCACGAACGTGTCGACCAGCGGGCCGAACGAGCGCATCAGCTGCGCCGCGTCGACGCGCGCGACGAGCACGCCGTCGGGCAGCTTCGCCGCGAGCGTCGAAGCGACCGCGGGCGCCGAGTAGCCGTCGAGCTGCGAGAGCGCGAGATAGCCGCCCATGCGCTCGCCCGCCCAGCGGCGCGTCGAGCGCGGCAGGCGCGTCAGGTACGACTTCGCGTCCGCGACCGGCAGCAGGAACGTCAGCGCCGGCTCCATTCCGCCCGGCGGGATCGACAGCGCGATCCCGAGCGGACGGCGGCGGTCGATGTCCTGCACCGGGCCCGGGCACTGGAGCGGACCGGCGAGCAGCAGGCTCGCGTTCATCGGCAGCGGCTCGTTTGCCACGCGCCCAAGCGCGGTCATCGCGCGGTCGAGCGCGTCGAGCGATTCGATGCGCAGCACCGCGAACGCATCGGCGGGCACGAGCGCGGCGAACGCGGAGTCCGCGTCGGCGAACGCGCGAGCCGACGCCTCGACGAGCGGCGCGGATGGTTGCGCAACGGGTTGTTGCGCGGCCGGAGCGGACAGCAGCGACGCGAAGAGCAGTGCGAATTGCAGCATGGGGGGCCTCGAGCCCACGGAGGGCCAGCGCTGCATCGGCGTTCGGCTCCGCGCAACCGAAGTTCGGTCGGCGGAACCCTCGCGCGGCCCGATCAGCGGGTTCCGGAGGGCACTGGCTGGCTCTTTCGGACGAGCGCATCGCGCAGCGGCGGCCAGTCCGGGCGCGCTGCCTTGAAGCGCAGCGCCGCTTCATCCGCGGCGGCACGGTCCACCGGCTCGAACCGCACGGGCGCCCGCCCGAGCTCGAACTGGAAATGCGTGCCGGGTCCCGTTGCGACACCCGTGTAGCTGACGAGCGAGAAGATCCCCGGCGCGCCGTGGCACTGGACGCAGCCGTCGAGCCGGCGCGGCGGCCCGCCGTGTCCGTCGGGGTGCTCGAGCGGATCGTCGCCGTGCGTGCCGAACAGCGGGTACGCGGTGTCGTCGGCGCCGACCGCGCGCAGTCCGTCCGAGCGCGTGCGCAGGAGCGCGCGGCGGTCGAGCTCGAACTCCGCGACGCGTTGCAGCGGCGCTTGATCCTGCGCGAGGAGTTCGCCGGCGCGCGGGAGAGCGTCGCCGAATCCCGTGAACGTGCGCAGTTGCACGCTCTCGACGAGCGGCGAGCGCACGAGCTCGCCGGCGTTCGACACGAGCAGCGCGCGACGCGCGAGTGCGACCGAAGTGCCGGGCGGAAACTGCGGTGTCGCTGGGTTCAGCAAGTGCTGCACGAGCGGCGCGTCGAACGCGCGCAGTCGCTCGAGATACGCGAGCGTCTCGGCGCGACCGCCGGGCACCGACAGGTGCACGCTGAACGCAGAGCGCCCGCCTGCGTGCGCGTCGTGTGCAGGAGTCAGCGGGCGAATGGCTGAGACCGCGTCGAGTTCGACCCATGGTCCGTTGGGCTCGAACAGATCGACCGGCGCGCCGGTCGCGCGAGACGTAGCGAGGCCGTCGGGCAGCGCGTCGATCTCCGCGCGCGTCGGAGCGACGAGCCCGATCGAGCGCGCGAGGCGCTCGCCGAGTGCGCGACAGGCGGCGGCATCCGGGCCGTGCGCGCGCGCCGCGAGCCAGTCGCCGATGCTCCACAAGTCGCGCTGCAGCAGCGCGCGCTCGAGCGGCGGCTCCGCGCGCTCGCGCGCCCCGCCGGCCGTGAACGCATCGAGCGCCGCGAGCGCGGCGCCCAGGCGCGGCTCGCGCAGCAGGTACGTCGAGCCCGGCCACAGCAGCGGATCCGGCGCGTCGAGCGCGTGCTCGCGGCCCTGCGCGTCGACGCGCGAGAGCAGCGCGCGGTGCAGCTCGTTCCAGCTCGCGCGCGCGTACGGACCGTCGTCGCGGGCCGGCGGCCGCGGCGGCTCCTGCGCGGCGCACGCGCCGACGAGCCACGCGCCGAGCACGGCCGCGATCATCGCGCCATCGTAGCGCCGCTCGCGCCGACCAGCGGCACCGCGACCCACGCGCGATCGATCCACGCCTCGACCAGCGGCGTGCCGTCGCTCGCGCTCGCCAGGCGCGACGGGATCTCGAGCGCGCGCAGGTAGTCGCGCAGCAGTTGGCGCCGCGCGTCGACCGGAGCGAGCCGCGCGAAGAGCGCGTCGCCGCGCGCGCCGAGGTCGATCGAGATGCTGCCGGTCTCACCGCCGGCGTCGTAGCTGTACTCGAGCTCGAACCGAGCTCCCAGGCGCCACCCGTCGATCTGCGCGGCGACCTGCTGCGCGCTGGGCTGGAACACGAAGTTCGTCCGACCGCGCCGCGCGCTCGCGAGCCGCTCGAGCGTGTCGACCCACCATTCGACGGACAGGTCGCCGGCCGGATCGGCGCTCGACAACATGCGGCACCAATCGTCGACGCTCGCGCGCTGCGGCCAGCGCGGCGGCGTCTGCGTGATCTCGAACGCCGTCAGGAAGCGCCGCGCGAGCTCGGTGGTCGGGAACTCGAGCGCGGCGGCGGCGAAGCACGCCGGATCGCCGTACAGCTTGTACGTCGCGAGCTCGCGAAAGCGCGCGAGCGCGGCGGGCGTCGAGCTCACGCGTGCGAAGCCCGCTTCGTCGAGCCGCGCGCGCCACTGCAGGAAGCGCGTCTGTGCGTCGACGCGCGTGCCGATCGTCGCGCGCCAGAACTCGATCTCCGCCGCCGGGACGCCGCGTCCTTGCAACGCGCTGAAGTAGTGGCCGCCCGTCTCGCTCGCCCAGCGCGAGCGCGGCAGTCGCTCGACGCACGCGCGCAGTGCCGCGCGCTCGCCGCCGCCGAGGAAGCGGTCGCCCTCGGACGCGCGCGCGAGCACCGGGACGCCGGCGGCGCGCAGTTGCGCGATGACGTCGACCTTCGAGACCGCGCGGAACAACAGCTTCGCGAGCGGCGGACCGTACCAGCCGTGCTCGACGCGCGCGTAGCGGGCGACGACGCTCTCCGGCAGCACCGGCGCGATCAGCACGATGCCGGCGGGCCGCGCGCCCGTTGCGAGCAGCTCGGCCGTGGCGATCGTGCCGAGCGACGTCGCGCGCAGCGCGACGCGACTGGAATCGCCGTCGGCGCGCCGCAGCGCTTCGTTCCACAGCGCGAGCGCATCGCCGCGCAGGTGGTCGACGTGTCGCTCGCCGTCGGAGACGCCGACGCCGCGGTAGTCGAGCACCAGCGAAGCGACGCCGAGCTCGCGCAGCTCGCGCAGCAGGTGGTGCTGCGGATAGCTGCGGGCGGCCACCGTGTCGGTCGCGCCGGGCAGGTGCACGCAGATCGGCGCACCCGCTTCGGCCGGCACGAACACGCCGCGCAGCAGCGCGCCGTCCTCGGCGGGGATCTCGACCCGGCGGGTGCCGCCGGGCAGCTCATGCAAGAGCTTCGCGAGATCGCCGCGCTGCGCCGGCAGCACCGCCGGCGGCGCGAAGCACGCGGCGCACGCGAACAGTGCGGCGAGGACGGCGATGCGCAACAGCTCGCGCGACACTGCGGTGTTCCTCAGCTCGACGGCCAGCCCGGGATCGAGCTCGTGTCGTAGCGCCCCGCGCGAAACTCCGCGCTCGCCAGCACCGAAAGGTGCAGCGGGATCGTCGTCGCGATCCCCTCGATGCGCGCCGCGCCGAGCGCGCGTTCGAGCGTCGCGATCGCTTCGTCGCGCGTGGCGCCGTGCGCGATCACCTTCGCGACGAGCGAGTCGTACAGCGGCGGGATCGAGTCGCCGGCGCGCACGTGCGTGTCGACGCGCACGCGCCCCGGCCCGCGATCGGTCGGGATCTCGAAGTGCGTGACCTTGCCCGGCGTCGGCCGGAAGCCCTGCGTCGGATCCTCGGCGTTGACGCGCGCCTCGATCGCGTGGCCGGTGAGCTGCACCGCGCGCTGCTCGAGCGCGAGCCGCTCGCGCGCCGCGATCCGGATCTGCCACGCCGCGATGTCGACGCCGGTCACCATCTCGGTCACCGGGTGCTCGACCTGCAGGCGCGTGTTCATCTCCATGAAGTGGATCGCGCCGTCGGGCGAGCGGAAGAACTCCATCGTGCCCGCGCCGCGATAGCCGATCGACGCGGCGGCCGTCGCCGCGCGCGCGCCGAGCGCGTCGCGCTCGGCCGCCGACAGCACGGGGCTCGGGCTCTCCTCGATGAGCTTCTGGTGGCGGCGCTGGATCGAGCACTCGCGCTCGTACAGGTGCACCGCGCGGCCGTGCTGATCGCACAGCACCTGCACTTCGATGTGGCGGCCGCGCTCGAGGTAGCGCTCGAGGTAGATGTCGCCGTTGCCGAACGCGCCCTGCGCCTCGCGGCTCGCGGCGTCCCATGCCGCGCGCAGATCAGCTTCGTCGCGGCACGTGCGCATGCCGCGGCCGCCGCCGCCGGCGTCGGCCTTCACGATCACCGGGTAGCCGATCTCGCGCGCGCACGCGACTGCCGCGTCGACGGAGGCGAGCGGTCCGTCAGAACCCGGGATCACGCTCAGCCCTGCCGCGCGCATCGCGCGCTTGGCCGGCGTCTTGAGCCCCATCAGCGTCATCGCGCGCGCGGTCGGGCCGACGAAGGTCACGCCGTGCTGCTCGCACAGCGCGGCGAAGCGCGCGTTCTCCGCGAGGAAACCCCAGCCGGGGTGCAACGCGCTCGCGCGCGTCTGCACGGCGGCTTGCACGACGCGCTCGGCGTCGAGGTAGCTCGATTTCGCGGGGCCGGGGCCGAGGCACACGACCTCGTCCATCGCTTCGAGCCACGACGCGCCGCGGTCGGCCTCCGAGCACACGCCGATCGGCGCGATCGACAGCTCGCGACAGGCGCGCGCGATGCGCACGGCGACCTCGCCGCGGTTGGCGATCAACAGGCGGTGGAACATGCGCGTACGTTAGCAGGTGCGCTCAGGTCGGCACGTCCGCGCCGGGGGAGAGGACCGCCATGCCGACGACGATCGCGTTGTACGCGAGGTGACACGCGATCGCCGACCACAGGCGGCCCGTGCGCTGGAACGCGAACGCCGCGCAGACGCCTAGCGCGAACACCGGCACCGCGCCGGCCGGCGGGTGCACGCTCGCGAACACCGCCGCGCTGCCGATGACCGCCCACGCGGTGCCGATCGAGCGCTGCATCCCGCGGAACACGAGACCGCGGAACAGGTACTCCTCGACGAACGGCGCGACGCCGATCGCGAGGATCGCGAACACGGCGCGTTCGCGCGCGAGGCTCTCGAGGTGCTTCGGGATCTCCACGTAGCGCGCCCACTCCGGCCGGCTCTGCAGCAGCGCGAAGTAGCCGAGCGCCATCAGCGCGGCCGCCGCTCCGCACACGACGCCGAGCGCCACGCCCGTCCACACGCGCCACGCACCGTCGATGCGGCGCGCGATGCCGAGCGTCTCCGTCAGGCCCGCGATGCCCGCGCGGTACAGCAGGTACAGGCTCGCCGCGGTCGTCACCAGCGCGGCCAGGACGAACGCGAGCAGCACGCTCTGTCCGTCGCCGACCCCCGTGGACCCGAGCATCCACAGCGCGAGTCCGTTGCACGCGAGGAAAGCCAGCGCCGCGAGCAGTCCGTCCGACAACCCGAGCTGCGGCGGCGGCGCCTCGGTCGGATCGAGCAGGTACGGGATGCGATCGCGCACGCGCTGCCACAGCGCGTACGCGAGCAGCGCCGAGAGCACGAGCTGCACGAACTTCACGTGCAGGCTGTCCGCGTAGATCGACGTCGCGTACATCGCGACGATCGCCATGTACAGGTACAGCGTCGGCGCCGCGACGCGCCGCTGCGGGTCGGGCTCCAGCGGATCCGTCGCCAGCGCGCCGAGTCCCGCGGCGATGAACGCGTAGATCGGGATGCCGGCGAGCGCGGTCGCGAAAGCGGTCCAGCCGCGCGCGTCGGGCCAGTGGCCGATCCAGATCAAGAGCGCGCAGCCGCCGAGCGTGTACAGCGAGCCGACCACGGCCCACAGCGCTGCCTTGCGGCGCAGCACGCGGTCGAGCGGCTGCGGCGAGCTCATCAGCATCCACAGCGAGTTGCCCTCGATCGACAGCACCGTCGCCGCGCTGAACACGAGCATGTACGCGCCGAGCGCGAACGCGAACGCGGCCGCGTGGTTCGAGCGGCTCGCGAGCAACTGCAGCAGGTGGCGGTTCACGACGAGCTGGATCGCGACCACGAGCAGCGGGACGATCAGCGTCTGCGCGAGGAACGCGCGGTCGCGCGCGAGCAGCAGCAGGTCCTTGCGCAGCGCGCCGCGCATCCAGCTCGGCGCCGCGTCGCCGATCGCGCGCGCGCGCGCGGCACCGCGCACGCCCTGCCGCACGCCCGGTTGGAACACGAGCCCGCTCGCGGTCGCGCGCGCAGCGACCTCGACGCACAGCCACGCGATCGCCGCGGCCTCGAGCGCGAGCAGCGGCAGCGCGACGAGCGCGGAGCCGGGGCTGTCGACGAGCCACGCGAGGTGACCGAACGGCGTCGCCGCGGCCGGCACGTGCTCGGCGAGCCACTCGAACCACGCCGGCAGGTCCGGCGCGTTCGACAGCCACAGCAGCGCGACGAACACCAGCGAGCCGGCGATCGTCAGCACGGCCTGCAGGTTCTTCAGGTGCGAGAAGCGCGTGCGCAGCCACGTCTCGAGCGCGACGCGCAGTCCCGCCGCGACGACGGCGGTCCACGCGGCCGCGAACAGCGCGAGCGGGAGCGCGGCGGCGTGCCAGCCGCGCAGCAGGAACGTCGCGAGCGCGACCGGCAGTGCGACGAACCAGCACATCGGCGCGACGAGCGTGTACTCGGCGAGCTTGCCCCAGAACAGCGCGCGGCCGCTGAGCGGCAGGCTCGCGAGCCACTCGAGGCTCCAGTCGACCTTGCCGAGGTCCTGCACGCTGCCGCCGAGGCTCGTCAGCAGCGCTACCAGGCCGCACAGCGCGAAAAGCAGCGCGACGCGCGCGACGCGCCGCGGCACGTCGGGATCGCCCGCGCCGACGCTCCAACGGACCTCGCGGCGCGCGCCGAACGGCGCCGGCGCGTCGAGCGCGAACCCGTCCTCGCCGCGCCGCTCGAGCTGCTCGACGATCGCGTCGACGAAGTCGGCTTGTTCGGCCGCGTCGAGCGTCGCGTACTCCTGCGCGACGCGGCGCTCGAGCAGGCCGCGCAGCGCGCGCTCGTCCTGCTTGCGTTGCATCGGCGTGCGCGTCGACTCGGGTCCGAGCAACGTGTCGTAGCGCGTCGCGTAGCGGTACGAACCGTGGCGCAGGAACAGGAGGTCCTGTCCGGTCGCGAAGATCTTGCGCACGCCGCTCGACGCCTGGAACGTGCCGGCCAGCAGCATGAACAGCGCGAGCACCGTGATTCCGACGATGCCGATCGCGCGCTTGCGAGCAGTGCCGGTGCGCGCCGGCGTCGGCGCCGCGTCCGCGCGCGCCGCGCTCGTGCCCTTGCGGCGCGAGCGCATGCGCGCCGCGAGCCGATTGCGCCAGCGCCGCCAGCCGACGCGGCCGAGCAGCAGCACCGCGCGAGCCGTCGAGATCGGTCGCGAGCGGCTCATCGTCGCGCGGGACTCAGCATCGAGCGGGTTTCAGCATCGAACGGTTCTCAGCACCGAGCGGATTTCAGCCTCGAGCGGGGCTCAGGCGCCGGCCGGCGCCGTCGTCTCGGCGCGACTGCCGGTGACGCGGAAGAACACGTCCTCGAGCGAGCCCGCGCCGACGCCGCTCGACTCGCGCAGCTCGGCCAGCGTGCCCTGCGCGGCGATGCGCCCGCCGTGCAGGATCCCGATGCGGTGGCACAGCCGCGCGGCCTGGTCGAGCAGGTGCGTCGTGAAGAACACGCTGCGGCCCGCCTCGGCCTGCTCGCGCGCGATCTCGTGCAGCGTGCGCGTCGCGTACGGATCGAGGCCGTTGGTCGGTTCGTCGAGCACGAGCAGCTCGGGCTCGTGCAGGAGCGCGCAGCACAGCGCGAGCTTCTTCTTCATGCCCTTCGAGTAGTTGACCGCGAACTCGTCGATCGCGTCCTCGAGCGACAGGCGCGCGATCCACGGCTCGGCCCGCTCGAGCGCCTCGCGCGCGTCGAAGCCGTGCATCTCGCCGACGAAGCGCAGCAGCTCGCCGCCGCGCAGGTAGTCGTAGAACTGCGGCTCGTCGGGCAGATACCCGACCTTGCGCATCACCGCCGCGCGCTCGCTGAAGCAGTCGAGGCCGTCGACGCGCGCGCTGCCGCCGCTCGGGCGCAGCACGCCCATCAGCATGCGGATCGTCGTCGTCTTGCCCGCGCCGTTGGGGCCGAGCAGCGCGTACAGCTCGCCCGGTCGCACCGACAGCGTGATGTCGCGCACGGCTTCGAAATCGCCGTAGCGCTTCGCCAGTCCGCACAGCTCCAGCATCCGGCCAAGGTACCAAGTGCCGCGCGCCTGATAACGTACGCGCCGACCATGTCGCTCCTCGCCGCGTGTTTGCTGTGCACCGCGCCGCAGTCCGATGCGAGTGCGCGCGCCGCCGACGTCGCGGCCGCGCTCGCCGCGCTGCGCGCCGGCGCTTCGGTCGAGCGCGCGAGCGCCGAGCAGCGCCTCGCGGTCGCGCTGACCGCCGCCGACGTCGGCGCGGTGCGCGGCGCGCTCGCCGGCGCGGACGCCGAGGTCGCGGCGCGCCTGGTCAACGCGATCGGCGCGCGCGACGAGCACGTCGAGCTCGCTGCGCGGCTGCTCGTGCTCGACGAGCCGCTCGCGCGCGACGTCGGCGCGCGCGCGCTGCGCCAGCAGATCGAGCGCTGGCTGCACGGCGCGTTCGCCGAGCCGCGCCGCGGCAAGGCCGCGACGGATGCGCTCTCCGACTGGCGCATGCGCTTCGACTGGCGGCCGATCGCGGTCGAGGCGCGCGCGAGCGCGAATCCGAGCGAGGAGCTCGACCTCGAGCGCGAGCTCGACCGGCTTGCGCGCCTCGCGCCGCTGCCCGTCGGCATCGCGCTCGATCCCGACCTCGCGCTGGCGCCGAATCCGCGCGCGCGCGCGGTCGAGCCGACCTTCGGCGCGTGGGACGTCGCGCTCGACGCGCTGCGCCGCGCCGCGCGCTTCGAGCTGCAGACGCCCGAGCAGTGGCCGGAGTGGGGGGAGCCGACGCGGCCGTTCGCGGTCGTGCTGGCCGGTTCCTCGGCCGCGCCGCGCGCGCCGGGCGAGCGGCTGGTCGAGTGGCTCGCGGAGGTCGCGAGCACCGCTCCGGCGCCGCGGCGCGCGGCGTGCGCGCGCGCGCTCGCCGGCAGCAGTTGGCCGGCGGGGATCGAGTGGCTCGGCCGGCGCTGGAGCGAGCGCGGCGACGCGGCGGCGCTCGACGGCGCGCTGCTCGCGGCCGGACGCGGCGCGGTCGCGCGCGCGCTGCGCTCGCCCGAGGTCGTGCGGACGTTGCTCGAGCTCGTCGACCAGGGCACCGACTCGGCCGGCGCGAACGCACAGCTCGCCGCGGTCTTCGCCGGCGCCGACGCCGAGGAGCGCTGGCAGCTCGCGGCGCGCATCGGACGCGCGCTCGGCGCGGGGCCGGCGCAGAACGACGACGGCTCGTCGCGCGTCGCAGAGCTCGCCGCGGGGCTCGACGGCGCACATGCTCGCGGCGCGTTCGCGCGCCTCGTCGCGCTCGAGCTGCTCGGCGGCGCGCACCCCGACGCCGCGCAGGCCTGCGCGCGGTTGCTCGCGCAGGACGCCGTGCGCGCCGACGTGCCGCTGCAGTCGCCGCAGCGCACGGCGCGCGTGCTGCGCCAGGCGCTGCGCGCGACGGTCGCGCTCGGCGGCGCCGCGGTCGAGATCGCGCATCCCGAGCTCCTCCTCGCGTGCGCGACGGATGCGGCTTCGGCGCGCGAGCTCGCGCGGCTGCTCGAAGCGAGCGCGGCGACCGCCGCCACGCGCGCGAGCGGCGCCGCGCCCGCGGCTGCGCTCGGCCCGCATGCACAGCTCGTGATGTTCGCCTGGCACCTCGCGCGCGGCCGCTCGCGCGAGGCGGCCGCGCTGCTCGCGACGGTCGACGTCGCCGAGGCCGGCGCGTGGGCACGCGCGGCCGAGCTCGAGCGCGGCAACGGCGCGGCGCCGCGCGTCGCGCAGGCCGCGCGCGACGCGTTGCCCGCGGACACCGCGGCGCTCTCGGACGAGGAGCGCAGCCGCGAGCTCGAGTCGCGCGAGCGCATCCGCGAGTTCGAGTTCCACGCCGGGATCCTGCTGCCGGAGGCCGAGCCGCTCGTCGTCGACCGCGCGATTCGCAACGGCAATCTCGAGCTGCTCGCGCGCGCGGTCGCCGGCCCGGCGGGCGAGGCGGCGCGCGCGGCGCTCGTCGACGTGCTGCGGGTGCGACTCGCGGACGAAGCGGCCGGCGACGACGACGCGGGCCGCCGCATCGAGCGCGCGCTCGGCGCGGCTCTGCGCGAGCTGTACGCCGCGCGCCTCGACGAGGCCGCCGACGCGTTCGACGCCGAGGTCGGCGAGCGGCTGCGCGCGGCGCGCAAGCATCCGCTCGCGAAGGCGCTGCTCGAGCGCGGCTGGCCGCGCCTGCCGCCGGTCGACTGGATCGATCTCGAGGCGGCCGATCGGGCTCCGTGACGCGCGCGCGACCGCGGTTCGAGTCGGACGCCCCGCGCGGCCGACATACGCTGTTACAGCGGCGTGCCCTTGGTGCCGGTGACCCGCCTGCCGTAGCCTAGTCCGCCGATGTTCCCGTTCACGAAGAAGCGTTCGAACGAGCCGCTCGCGCCGCCGAATCCCGCCGAGGATCGCATCGTCGATCTCGGCAGCGAGGAGCTCGCGCTCTTGCGCCAGCCGCGCTCCGCGATCGCCGAGCAGATGCGCCAACTGCGCAACTCGATCCAGGCGCTCAATCCCGACGGCGCGCCGCGCACGATGGTCGTGACGAGCTCCGTCGAGGGCGAGGGCAAGAGCGTCGGCGCGCTGAACCTCGCGCTCGCGTTCGCCGAACTGCCGCGCATGCGTGTGCTCGTGCTCGACGCGGACCTGCACCGGCCGTCGGTCGAGGATTACCTCGGCCTCGCGCACCGGCAGGGGCTGACCGAACTGCTGCGCGGCGAGCTCGCGCTCGACCAGGCGATCCGCCAGACCAGCGTGAACGGCCTGTGCGTGATGGGGCCGGGGCGCCTGCCGGAGAAGCCGAGCGAGCTGCTCGGGTCCGACCGCGTGAAGACCGTGCTCGCGCAGCTGCGCCAGCGCTTCGACTACGTCGTGATCGACACGCCGCCCGCGCTCGCGATCAACGACTCGGCGCTGCTCGGCGCGCTGGTCGACGGCATCGTGCTCGTCGTGCGGCTGCACTCGACGCAGCGGCACCTCGTCGAGCAGGCGTACAACCTGCTCGAGAACATGGGGGGCAACGTGCTCGGCACGATGCTCACGGCGGCGGGCGAGCCTGAGAAGGCGTACTCGCCGTAGCGTTCAGCGCGCGGTTTCGCGCGCGCCGAACAGCAGGCCCTGCACGAGCCGCAGCACGCCGCGCGCGGAGTTGCGCGCGCCCTCGCGCCGCGCGGCGCGCGCGGCCAGCGGTCGACCGGTGCGCGCGCTGTGGATCAGCGCGTCGATGTGCGCGCGCTCCCACTCGCGCGCGAACGCGTCGTCGGCGAACGCGCGCTCGGCGCGCCGGAAGTGCGGGCCGTGGTGCGCGCGCCGGCCCGCCGCGTCGCGCGCGGTGGGGAACGCGACGTGGAGCAGCTCGTGGAACACGATCGCGCGCACGAAGCGGCGCGGCACCGCGGGCTGGTCGAGCACCGGGTGGATGCGGATCAGATTCCCGCGCGGCGAGCACGAGCCCAGGCGCAGCGAGCGCCGCGCGCGCGAGCCCGCGGCGCGGCCGTACGTCAGCGGCGGCGTGCGCTCGGGCGCGAGCAGACCGGCGAGGTGACCCTCGTCGTGCAGTTCGCGCGCGAGCTCGGCGAGATCGTGCACGCGGCCGCGCGCGCGCAGGCGGCGCGGATCGACCGCGCGCTCCGGCAGCGCGTCGAGCTGCGCATCGGCCCACTCGTCGAGCGCGCGGCACGCCTTCTTCGCGCGCCGGCCCGAGCGCACCCAGGCCGCGACCGCGCTGCGCACGTCGGGCGGCGCCGCGCGGAAGAAGTCGGCCAGCGCGAGCTCGATGCGCGCCGCGCCGCGCCGTCGCTCGCGCCGCATCCGCACGACCTGCGAGCGCGCGCGCGTCCAGCGCACGTCGACCGCGCAGCCGAGCTCGGCGACGAGCTCGCGCTCCCACAGCGCGCGCGCCGCGTCGGCGGCCCGCGCGTCGACCTGCTTCGCCGCGATCTTCACGGCCGCAGCGTAGCAGCCCCGAGCGAGCTTTCGCGCGCCGCGTATACTCGGTTCGTTCCGTCGCCTGCCCCCCTGACCTGCTGCACCGAGAGGGTTTCCGCATGTCCGCCACGTCCGCGCACCGCTGTGTCCACACCGGCCTCGTCCTCGCACTCCTCGCCGCGCCGGCGTTCGCGTTCACCGCGAAGCTGACGCGCGTCGGCGGCGTGCTCGGCACCTCGGTCACGTACGACATCCAGGGCGATCCGGGCCAGGTCTACTTCCTGGTGCCGTCGCTCAACACCGGGCCGGTGCCGCTCGCGATCGTCGACCCGCTCGACACGCGCTTCCTCGACGTCGGGCTCGATCTCGCGACCGTGTGGAAGAGCGGCTTCCTGAACGGCGCCGGTCAGGCGAGCGTGAACTACGGCCTGCCGAACGACGCGGCGCTGCACGGCGTTCCGCTGTACGCGCAGTTCGTCACGATCCCCGGCGCGGGTCTCTTGATCGACGAGATCAGCAACCGCGCGTCGTTCATGCTCGGGCAGAACGCGAAGTCGACGTACACGGTCGGTGCGCAGCCGGATTCGCTCGACGGACACGGGCAGAGCCTGCTCGACGACGGCCGCGTGCTGCTGTCCGGCGGCGCGAGCAGCCTCGGTGCGCAGGCCGGCTTCCGCATCTTCGACCCGCAGACGCAGGGCTTCGCCGCGACGACCGGCGCGATGCAGCACGCGCGCAGCGCGCACGCTTCGGTCAAGCTCGCCGACGGCCGCGTGATGCTGATCGGCGGCGGTGACGCCGCGGGCACGATCGTCGCGACCTGCGACATCTGGGATCCCGCGACCGGCCTCTCGACTCCGGCGGCCTCGATGAGCACGCCGCGCGGCCAGCACACCGCGACGCTGCTGCCCGACGGACGCGTCTACGTCGCCGGCGGGCTCTCGCTGCTGAACACGGCGGACATCGTCGCGACGCTGAACAGCGCGAAGGCGTCGACGGAGATCTACAACCCGGCGACGAACACCTGGAGCGCGGGCCCGAACATGCCGAAGCCGCGCGTCGGGCACACCGCGACGCTGATGGGCAACGGACAGGTGCTGATCGTCGGCGGCATCGAGCTGACGAACCTGATCATCATCCTCGTGCCCGACTTCAGCTCGGACTGCCGCCGCTACAACCCGGCCACGAACACGCTGAGCTCGGCCGCGGCGATCCCCGGCGCGCGCGGCCTGCACGCCGCGGCGCGGCTGTCGAACGGCAACGTGGCGGTCGCGGGCGGCGTCGACGGCGATCCGGTGCTGTTGACGTTCACCGTGCTGTCCTCGGTGCGCACGTACAACGCCGCCACGAACGCGTGGACCAGCGTCGCCGACATGGCGAACCCGCGCGTCTACCCGGTGCTGCACGCGACCGGCGGCAAGCTCGTCGCGCTCGCCGGCCTCTCGACGTTCGACATCTCGACGACGAGCGGCACGCCGGTGCAGGCGATCGAGACCGCGCCCGAGAGCGGCGCGGCGTGGTCTGCGGCCGGCTCGATGATCCTCGCGCGGCCGCTGGTGTTCTCGACGGTGATCGAGAACGGCCTGCGCATCGTGACCACGGGCTCGGGCGACAACGGGTCGGGCGGTTCGATCCCCGACACGACCGCCGAGATCTACATCCCCTGACGTTCGCGCGTTGCGCGCGCGCCACGAGTCTGCGCATAGACCCGCTGCGGAACGGGTCGCAGATCCGACACGAGGCCGAGCAGCTCGAGCAGCTTGAGCCCGTACCAGGTCAGATCGATCTCCCACCAGAAGAAGCCCTGGCGCGCCGAGTGCGCGTGGTGGTGGTGATTGTTGTGCCAGCCCTCGCCGAGCGTCAGCAGCGCGAGCCACAAGTTGTTGCGGCTCGTGTCACTCGTCTCGTAGCGGCGCGAACCCCACACGTGCGCGAGCGAGTTGATCGTGAACGTCGCGTGGTACAGCACGATCGTCGAGACGAGCGCGTAGACGAACAGCTGCCAGCCGTTCGTGCCCAGGCCCGGCGCGAACGCGGCGAGCAGCGCGCCGAGGCCGTACATCAGCGCGCCGAGGAACGCCGGCGCGAGCACGTCGAAGCGATCGAGCCAGCGCAGCTCGCGGTAGCTCGCGAAGTCGCGGATATTGTCGACGCGCGTCGGCACGTTGTGCGGCGCGGTCCACCAACCGAAGTGCGACCACAGGAAGCCGCCCTGCTTGGGCGAGTGCGGGTCGAGCGCGCCGTCGGACTCGCGGTGGTGGTCGCGGTGGTGCGCGGCCCACCACAGCGGTCCGCGCTGCAGCGCGCAGTTGCCGAGGAACGCGAACACGAACTGCACCGGGCGGCTCGTGCGGAACGCGCGGTGCGAGAAGTAGCGGTGGTAGAACCCGGTGATCGCGAACATGCGCACGACGTAGAGCGCGACGGCCGCGCCGAGTGCGAACCAGCTGAACCCGACCAGCGGCAGCGCGAGCACCGACAGGTGCAGCGCCCAGAACGGGATCGAGCGACGCCAGTGGATCCGCACGGGGCCCGTCGAGGGGAGCTCGGACCGGCCGTGCCAGGTGTCGAGCCAGGACCAGGTGCGCCGCAGCCAGCGCCGAGCGCGGGGCTGTGCCGCAGGGGTCGTGGTCGCGTCGAAAGGGCTCATCGAGATGTCTCGGGCGGGCGGTGGCTGGATTGTGGGAGCGAACAAGATGACGCGCGTTCCGCCGCCTCGCTACGCCCTGCTTCGGATTTGGCGGCGTGAATCCGCGCGCGAACCCGCTCAGCGCAGCTCGAGGTCGATGGTGGTGTCGGCACTTGCGTCGACTTGGACCGTCGCCTCCGCGCTGCGCGTGCCGTCATTGCCGCCCTGGCGCCGCGCGACGAGCTTCCAAGTGCCCGCGGGCAAGAGCGGGCTCTTGAATTCGCCGCGCTCGTCGGCGACGGCGCGCAGCGCGCCGAAACCCGGCGCGCTCGGCCGCCGCAGGATCACGAGCGCGCCCGCGACCGGCTGCGCGCCGAGCAGCACGCGGCCGCGCACGCGCGCGCCCGGCGCGAGCTCGAACTCGACCGTCGCCGTCGACTCGCGCGCGTCGAGGTGGAACGGGCCGCGCACCTCGGCGAGCTGGTCGCGCGAGCGCGCGACGATCCACACCGGGCCGTCCGGCAGGTGCTCGAGGCGCGCCGTGCCGTCGTCGCCGACCGGCGCGCTCGCGATGCGCGTCGTGCTCGCGCCACCGCCCACGCCAACTCCCGCGCCACCGCCCGCGCCCGTCGACTCGAGCTCGGCCTGCAGGACCTCCGCCTCGCCCGGCGGCGCCGAGTGCGCCTCGACGAACGCATCGCGCAGCGCGCCGCGCAGCGCGACGACGCGCGCGCTGACCGCGCCGCCGATCGCGAGCACGAGCGTCTGTTCGGGCGCGTCGCGCTCGAGCGCGAGCGCAAACGGCGCGCTGCGGCGCGTGGCCCAGCCGCTCGCCGAGGCCTCGAGCACGTAGATGCCCGGCCGCAGATCGCACAGCGCGAAGCGACCGTCGGGATCGCAGCGCCCGCTCGCGCGCGCGCGCGCGTCGGCGACCGCGCCGTTCGCGTCCGTCGCGCGCAGGTGCACTTCGATCGCGCCGGGCGTCGAGCCGTCGGCGGTGCGCACGACGCCGCGCACGCACGGCCAGGCGCTGAGCTCGAACACGCGCTCGTCCGCGCCGAGGTCGAACGACTGCTCCGAGCGCGTCCGGTAGCCGTGGGCCTGGATCTTCGCCGCA
>SCVU01000043.1 GCA_004296785.1 Planctomycetota bacterium | reverse complement strand
GCCCGGGACGTTCGGCATCGTCCACGTGCCGCTCGCGTTCGTGGAACCGAACAGCAGCGTCGTGAACGGCACCGGCACGACCGTGCCGCCGAAGATCGGCGTCGGGTTGTTGGCCGTGCCGATCGCGATCCACGCCGGCGTGCTCGGCTTCGCACCCGACAGCGTCAGCGTCGCGATCGTGCCGGTCGACAGATCGCCGCCGCAGAATGCGAGCGCGGAGCTGCCGGGACCGCCGGAGCCGAGGCTCGGCTGGCAGATCAGCGCGCCGCCCGGCAGCGGGCGATCGGTGATCGTGATCGTCGTCGTGTCGGTCGCGAACGCACCGCTGGAATCCTGCGCGCGCAGCGTGATCACGTGCGTGCCGACCGACAGCGCGGCGGTGCGCGCGAGGCGCCCGATCGCGACCTGTCCGTCGAGGTTCGAGGTCCAGGTCAGGCTGGCACCCGACAGCATCTGGTCCTCGAGGTCCCACGCGTTGCCGTGCAGGATCACGTTGGCGGACTTCGGATACGTCATCGCGTCGTCGGGCGTCGCGATGTACACGAGCGGCGCATTCGACGCGCCGTCGCCGCCGCCGACCGCGAGGCCGCTCGTGCGGACGCTCGTCGTCGCGAGGCCGTCGCTCGCGATCACCTCGAGCCAGCCGCCGGCTTCGAACTTCGGCAACTGCGCGAAGTCGACGTCGACGCTCGCGATCGTGAGCTGCGTGTGCAGCGGCACGACGCGCGTGCCGTCCGGGCTGTAGCGCACGTAGTACTTGAGCGCGTCGCCGTCGGCGTCGCTGCCGCGCCACGCCAGCGTGACGACGCCGCTCGCCGGCGCTCCCGCGTTCGGCGCGACGAGCGCGAGCTCGGGCGCGTGCGCGGACGCCAGCTTCTCGACGAGGATCGAGCCGCTGTGGCCGTCGACGAGCGCGAGCTTGTCGATGCGGTCGGGATCGACCGACGAGGCGATCACGACGCTGAACCCGTGCACCGGATCGAGCGGGTGCTCGCTGTCGGACGCATCACCGCGGCAGGCCGGGCACGTGTCGTGCGTGTTGCGCGCATTCAGCCCCGCTTCCGCGACGAGCACGCCGTTCGACCACGCGCGCAGCACCATGTCGGCCTGCGCGAGCGGCACGGTCGCCGTCGGCACGCCGTCGGGAGTCACGAGCACGTCGGTCAGCGCGACCGTACCCGCCGCGCGATTCCACAACCCCGCGACGAGCAGCGCTTCCTGCGGCGCCGGCGCGGCGTCGGTCCCGCACGCGTACCAGAGGTTCTGGATGAAGAACTCGTAGGAACCCGGCGAGACCCACGCCTCGGGCGTCAGCAGGCCCGCGTACATGATGTCCTTCAGCGACGCGCTCTTGATCGTCGGCAGCGCGAGCGGCGTGTTGAGGTGATTCTCGACGTCGACGCCGACCGTGCTGTTCGTCGTCGAGTTGTGCTGCAGCCCGTGGCAGTGCCCGATCTCGTGCGCGAACGTCCGCTGGTAGCGGATCTCCTCGGTGTTGCCCATGCCCGCGGTCGCGGGGATGCCGGCGGCCTGGCCGTTGTAGCCCGGCAGCGGACCGGGGATCCAGCCGTAGATCAGGTCGGGCTTCGGCACCATCAGGTTCTGATCGGTGATCAGCGCCGAGAGGATCGCGGAGCCCGAGCCGGCCACCGACTGCGTCCACAGCTTGCTCGGCGCGACGCTGCGGTGGTAGTTCCAGTCGCCGCTCGGATAGATGCCCGCGAGGAAGTTGTCGCCGTTGCCCGGCGCCGTCATCGTCGCCGGCGGCAGGTTCGGCTGCGTCTCGCCGTTCGGCCGGTAGTCGACCGGCACGTACACGATCTCCGGCACGCGGCGGCAGTGGAACACCAACCCGGTGACGACCGAGTTGTTGTTCGCGTAGTTCGCCTCGAGCACCTGGTTCGGCCCCGGCGGGTTGAGTTCGAAGCGCAGCTCGACGTTGTTCGCCTGCGGCGGCACGAACAGGAAGTTCAGCGTCGTGTTCTCCAGCTCCGGATCGACGAACGCGGGCGGCGTGAGCGGACCGTTGTCCGAGTACAGCGGCGAGTACGGCGTCTCGATGCCGTTGACGAACACGCGCATCAGCGCGTCGACCTTCGTGCCCGGCGGCACCGTGCCGAGCGCGCGCAGCGGCGCGCGGACCATCGTCGACTTGCCGGCGGACAGCGGCGTCGAGCCGGTCTGCACGGTCTGGATCACCGTCTTCGCGCCGAGCAGGTAATCGGGCAGTTGCGCGCGCGTGCTCGCGGCGAGCAACGCGCTGCCGGCGAGCACGCCGACGCAGGAGACCGGGGAAAGGAACAGGTACGAGCGGACCGAGTTCGCTTGGGACATCGCTTCCTCGCGGGGGGTGAGTCGAGCGCGGCGCCGAGTTGCCGCGGCCCTCGCGCGCGGACCGGCGCGGCGCGAGAGACGCGTCCACCATAACACGCTCCAAACCGAGTCGGGCGGCGCGAATCCCGCGAAACGAGGCGCGGAACGCGCGCTCGGGTTTCGCTTGCGACGCGCGCGCGCGCCACACTTTCGAGTGCGCTTACCGTGCCCGAACAAGTTTCCACGCTCGCCGTCACGCCGCTGCTGCTCGGTCCGGGCTCGCCGGCCGAGGCCGCGTCGCGCGCGCGCGCCGCGGACCTCGCGCTCGAGGTCGCTGCGCTCAGCGCGAGCGAGCTCGCCGCCTACGACGGAGCGCGGATCGCCACGCTGCAGGCGTGGCGGATGCACGACGCGCACGCGCTGCTCGACGACGCGCAGGGGCGCGCGCAAGGAGTTGCGGCGCTCGCGGCGGCGCAGCGCGTGGCCGCGACTCGCGCGGTGCCGCGCGTGCTCGCGGTGTGCGGCTTCGGCGCGTGCGAACCGCGCGCGGCGTTCGAGCGCAGCGCCGAGCAGTTCCGCGCCGTCGCCGCACAGGCGCGCGCGCTCGGCGTGCGCGTCGTGATCGAGCGGCTCGGCGCGCGGCGGACCGCTGCGATGCTCGGCGCCGACGAGCACGCGCGGTTGCACGGCGAGCTCGCCGCGCCCGACGTGTTCGGATCGGCGCTCGACACCGGCCACATGCTCGACGCGGGCGAGGATCCCGAGCGCTTGCTCGCCGCGTGGCCGCTGCCGATCGAAGAGCTGCAGCTGCGCGGCCGCGACGGCGCGCCGCCGGCCGCGGGCGATCCGCTCGAGCGCTGGATCCGCGCGTGCCGCACGCGACCGGCGGTCGTGTGCATCGAGAGCAAGCGCGCCGCCGCGTCGGCGGCGGAGCTTTCGGCGCTGCTCGCGCGCGTGCGCAGCGCGCTCGGCTAGTCCGCGCGGCGCCGCACGCCGTGCGCGAACAGCAGCGTCGCCAGCACCAGCGTCGCCGCGTCGAACACCGCGTAGCTCGGTCCGCGATCGAGCGACATCCACGCGCCGGAGTCGAAGCGGCCGCTCGGCGCGAGCGCGGCCTGGAAGTACCCGGCGTGCAGCCCGATGCCGAGCCACGGACTGCCGCGCACGAGGAACGCCCAGCCGAACACGATCCCGAGCGCGAACAGGTTCAGCAGTCGCAGCGGATCGAGCGCGCCGGCGGTCAGGTGCTGCAGCGCGAAGCACGCCGCGGGCAGCGCGAGTCGGAACCACGCGCGCTGGTCGCGCCACAACTGCATCGGGAACGCCCGCGACGTGATCTCCTCGAACGCGGCGTTCGCAAGGCCGATGCCGATTCCGATGCACGCCGGCAGCCACGGGCCGAGATCGCCCAACCACAGCGCATCGGTCACGCGCCCGCCCTGACCGACGAGCACCCACAGCCACGGCAGCGCGTTCCACGCGAAGCCGAGCGCGAACCCGAGCGCGACGTCGCGCAGGCGCGCGCGATCGAGCGCGAGCCCGAGTCCCGGCCCGTTCGGATCGGCGCGCCGCAGCAGCCACGCGGAGAGCGCGACGACGGAGCCGCAGACCGCGACGTAACCGCCGAGCTCGGGCAGCGTCGGCGCATCGGCGAGCTCGTGCAGGTTGCGACCCGTCAGTCGGCGGATCGCGTACAGCGCGCCCGCGCCGAGGCCGAAGATCAGCGCCTGCTGCAGTGCGAAATAGCCGACCCGCTTCACGCGCGCGCCTCGAGCGCCGCGCCGATGCGCAGCGTCTCGGCGACGAGCGCGTCGAGATCCGCGGCGCTCGTCCGCGGGTGCAGGATGCACGCGCGCAGCGCGAAGCGCCCGCCGAGGTCCGCGTTCGTCGCGAACGCGCGGCCGTCGGCCTGCATCCGCTCCATCAGCGCGCGATTGTGCGCGGCGAGCGCGCGCTCGTCGCCGCACAGGCGCTGCGGCACGTGGCGGAAGCACACGATCGACAGCACCGGCTCGGCCAGCAGTTCGAGCTCGGGCGCGGCGCGGATGCGCTGCGCGAGCGCGCGCGCGAGCTCGTTGTGCTTCGCCACGAGCTCGCCGAGCCCGCGCCGCCCCGCCGCCTGC
>SCVU01000346.1 GCA_004296785.1 Planctomycetota bacterium | reverse complement strand
GACGCGGTACGATGAGTCACGGCTGGTCTCCTTGTGGTTTGGGGTCTTAACGAGCTCCCAACGCATACCACTGAGGCGCTTCGCGACCTCGCGTGGAGACCGGCCTTCTCATCCCATCTGACTTCGTCCACAGCTTCGTACCGCTCGCGGCGTCGTACGCGACGAGGCTCAGGGCGCGCGCCTCGAAGACGCGCTGTCCGGTCGGATCGATTGCGATCCGCGTCGGTGTGGAACCGATCGCCCCTCCCGCCTCCGACTGCGCCCACACGACGGCGCCGCTCGCCGCATCGAACGCGACCGTGCACGCAGCTTTCGGAAACGTCAGCGTCGCGCCCGTCGCGTACACCCGGCTGCCGTCTGGCGATGTCGCGACGTCCTGGAGCCCCGCGATCGAGAGCGCACCCGCGGTCGTCCACTGTGCGACGAGCGCCCCGCTCGCCGCATCGAGCACGCTGACCATCCCGACGAGCCCGGCCGCCGGCGCGAAGTGCGTCGCGTACACGCGCTGACCGTCGGGCGCGAGCGCGAGCCCGTTCGGGTGCTGCGGGGACGCATCCCAGATCGCAATCGAGGCGTTCTCCCAGATCAGCGCGCCGCTCGCCGCGTTGCGTGCGACCACCAGCAAGCGGTCACCCGAGCCGAGGCTGTCGACCGCACCCGCCGCGTACACGCGTCCCCCGCCCGCTGCGACCGCGCGGAACGAGTCGTCGGCCGGCCCGACGTGGTCGATGCGCGTCTTCCACGCGAGCTCCACCGGCCCGCTGAGCTCGAGCGACTCCTGTGCACGAGCGACGGCCGCGCACCACCACGCGACCAACGCGACCCACACACAAGCGGACCGACGCTGCGACTGCATATCTGGAACTCCCTCGGCGTTGGCGGTGCTAGTCGAGCGCCGAGTGAGCGGTCACGCACACTCGACGTCGCCCGCCATGGCGGGCGAGCTCGCGGCGGCCAGCAGTTCGCGCGAATGCGGAGTCTTCGTGGATACGAATCCCCAAATTCGTGTACTACTTCGCGTGTCCGCGGCGCTCGGCCGCGCTAGCTCGTCCTGGTGAGCGATCCCGCGCTCACCGCATCGCCCCCGCGCGACGCGTTCGGTCCCGCGTCGCGCCCCTGCCCCACCCCAGCATGCCGTGCCTCAAGCGCGCGGCGATTCGCGCATCCGGCGCGATCGCCGCCTCGTTCCTGCTGCTCGCCGCGAGCGGCTGTTCCAACTCCACGTACAGCTTCGAGTCCGGCACGGACTCCGCGCTGACGATGACGCCGCAGGTCGTCGGACGCATCGAGCTCGCCTGCCCCGCGGTCGTCGAGTTCCCGATCGAGGCGACGATCCCGCTGCCCAAGGGCGCGTGGCCCGAGCCGAGCAACGGCCGCGTGTTCTTCCTGCGCGGGCCGAGCGGCAAGAACGTACACGCGCAGGCCGAGATCGTCAGCCGCTACGCGAGCGCCGCCGACGGCGCCGACGTGGTGCAGATGATCGCGCACGTCGACCGCCCGCCGACGACGACCGTCGGCACGACCATCGGCTACGACGTGATCTACTTCGCGCCGCAGGGCGATGACGTGCAGCTGCCGAACGGGTACCAGCTCGAGAACGGCTCGCTCAAGCTGCCGGACGTCATCGCGGGCCTGCTCAGCCAGCCCGGCGCGCTGGCCGTGCGCGCGCGCGACGCGTACGACAACGTCTACCTCGGTCTGATCGACACGCACGACGCGTTCTTCAGCAGCGGCCAACTGACCAGCGGCGTCGTGCTGCGCGACGGCCACGCGGTGCTGCAGGCGCGGCTCTACACGGTGCTGCAGCCCGCGCTCGCCGGCCCGACGCCGAACACGTTCCTGCCGCACCTGTTCTCGGTGCACGCATACGTCAGCGCGTACGCACAGGAGCGCGTGCTCGCGCTCGACCTGCGCATCTCGAACGGCGGCAGCGGCGCGGACGACAGCGACGTGCTCGACGATCCGCTCGGCCGCGAGTACTTCAGGGACATCGAGCTCGTGATCCCCAACGGCTGGCTCGCGTACTCCGCGGTCCACGATCCGTTCCTCGGCGCCGGCTACGGCGTGCCGGGCGGCTACGCGGCGATCCCGCTCGTCGCGCCGATCGAAGGCGGCAAGCTGCACGTGATGCCGTCGCAGGCGCAGTTCGAACGCCGCCTCGTCATCGCTCCGCCGCCGGATCCGATCGGGCAGGACTGGCAGCACGCGCAGATGCTGCTGCGCCGCGCGAACCTCGCGTTCTGCCAACCCGACCCGCTGCAAAGCGGCGGCGGCAAGCCGAGCGAGACGCTGTGGTCGTGGTGGAACGCCGACACCGCGCGCTACTTCCCGCAGCGCCACGCGCTGCCGCGGCTCGACCACGTCTCGAAGAGCGCGCTCCTGCAGCAGCAGCAGACGAGCTTCAACAAGCTGCTCACGCACCTGGAGAGCGGCGCGTCCTACGGCGAGCTGCCGGTGCCGAGCCCGAACCTCGGCTGGGCGCACCCGTGGGGCGTCGGCTACGGCGGCATGAGCGGCGGCGACGAGATCGTGCTGTGGGACGGCATCGAGTGCGCGTGGAGCGCGTCGAACTCCGCCTACCGGATGTTCGAGCTCGTGCACCGGATGAACACCGACCGCCAGCCGGTCGCGCTGTACGACCGCGACGGCGATCCGACGCGCATCGAGCAGTGGGTGCTGCAGGGACCGCACGGCCCGTACGTCGACATGTTCTTCTACATGACGCTGAAGCCGGGCAACGACCCGTTCGGCTTCGACAAGGCGCCGAAGTTCCAGGAGCAGTACGTGCAGGCGAACGGGCTCGCGCCGGACTGGGAAGCCGCGCTCGCGTTGTACGAGCCGCACGACCAGCAGCACCTCGTGCGCTACCTGCGCGCCGCGCAGGTGCTCGCGTGGCTCGGCAACGACGCGCTGGCCAAGGACGATCTGTTGATGCAGGCCGAGCTCGTGCGGCTCTCGTACCACCCGTACTTCAACTCGATCTACGACCACGTCTCCGACACCAGCCTGAAGTTCGACCAGCAGACGGTCGCCGCGCATCCGCACTCGGGCTTCGACATCGGCCGCGGCGAGGGCTGGGCGTTCCAGGCGCTGAACATCGCGTACGCGCTCGGCACGCCCGCGTGGCGGAGCTCGACGAAGCCGCTGTTCGACCAGATCGTCGATCTCGTCTCGAACGGCCAGAGCTCGTGCACGGGGATCCTGCAGTCCTACGCGTACGAGAAGATCCTCGAGGGCAAGTACCACGCGCGCCAATCGATCGAGCAGGCGATCCTGGAGAACGCGCTGTGGTCGATGCTCGAGACCGTCTACCGCGACGCCGACGCGCTGCACGCGACGCAGCTCAAGGCGGTGCTCGCGATGTCGACGACCTCGATGACGTCGTTCCCCGCGTGGAGCGAGGCGCTCGACGGGCCGCTCGCGCAGGTCGCGGTCTCGCCGCTCGATCCGAGCCTGCCGCCGTTCTGCGACTGGCTGCCGTACGACGGCGCGTCGAACTGGGTCGACGACTTCCAGACCTGGTCGTCGTTCGCGTACGGGTACGAGCTGACGAAGCTCCCGGTGTTCCTCGTGCGCGCGCAGCAGATGGCGAAGGGACCGCTGCTGCAGAAGATGCAGGCGGCGGGAACGGCGAACCTCGGCAATCGCGCGGCGCTGCTGCGGCTCGCGCAGGATCTGTAGCGCAGCGAGCGGCGGCGGACGATTGCGTGGCGCTCAGCGTGCGTGGCGCTCAGCGCTCGCTCGGCGTCAGCATCCCCGTGCGCGCCGAGAGCTGGCTGAACTGCGTGCCGCGCCGGATCCAAAGATCCATGCAAGCGTCGCCGTCGCGATCGTCGGTCACCGAGACGCCGTCGACCTCGCCGGCGACCGCGATGCACGCACCGTCCCACACCGAAACGGTGCGCGAGACCTCGCACGCGAAGAGGTAGTCGGCCACGCCGTCGTCGTTCCAGTCGTAGTTCGACGTATCGGCCGACCGCTTCCAGTACTCGCCCGGGATCTTCGCGAGCGCGCCGTGCCAGTCCGCAGCGAGTGACGCGTCGGGCAGGTGTGCCGAGTACGTCCAAAGCGTGCCGTCCGGCGCGCGACCGGAGATCGAGATCGACGCGACGCTACCGGTTCCGGGCACGTTCGCTT
>SCVU01000345.1 GCA_004296785.1 Planctomycetota bacterium | reverse complement strand
GCGAACTCACCTGAATCGAGGCGGGCTCGAAACGTCCAAGTCGGCGGAATCGAGGCGGGCTCGGTACTACCGCCGCTCAGTGCAGCGGCTTCCACGCGTTGCCGTCGTTCGCGACGTCGCCGAGGATGCCGAGCTTCGCGTTCATGTTGCCCGGCGACGTGCTCGAGAACGCCGCGTCGAACGGGATCGGCACCGAGGTGCCGCTGTAGACGTCGGTGAAGTTCGCGAACTGCAGCATGTCGCCGTCCTGGTTCACGAAGAACGCGCGGTGACCGGTCTTGCCGGCTTCCGACGGCCACGCGTACGCGCACCAGAGGATCTCGCAGTTCTGCGCGTTCGGCTCGTTGCCGGGCGTCGCGCCGCCGACGCCGCCGCCGTCCTCGCCGATCGCGCCGACCACGCCGCCGACCGACGGGCCGGGCAGGTACAGCTTGTAGCAGTAGCCCGAGCGCACGACGACGCCCTCGCCCCACGCGTCGGCCTGCAGGTTGCCGAACGCGAACGGCAGCATCGACGGCGTGAGCAGCTGCGCGCCGACCACGGCCGCGCCGCCCGCGAACTCGCGCAGTCCGGCGACGCCGGAGATCTCGCCGAGGAAGCCGTACTCGCCGCCGCCGTCGCCGTCGCTGTCGACCGCGTACGACGAGCGGAACTGCTCCTGCGCCGACGCGATCGCGCGCAGGTTCGAGATCGCCGCGGACTCGTTCGCCGTCAGGCGCGAGCTCATCAGCTTCGGCACCGCGAGCGACGACACCACCGCCACCACGGCGACGACGATCATCAGTTCGATCAGCGTGAAGCCCGTGCGCTGCGTGCGCGCGCCGGCGCTGTGCCGACGCAAGTTCCGATCACCACCCATTGGCTACCGTCCTTTTCTCCGGTTGTCGCTCTCTCCTGTCTTCCAGGAATCGGCCGCAGCACGCGGGAATCTCGAGCGGATGTCGGCGGCCCGATCCGCGCGATCCGCGCGCGGTGGAATTCCTTTCCGACGGGGCCTTGCCGCTAGAATCCGCCGCCCCCGAGACCCCGCACGATGCTCTACGAACCGATCCGCCATTCCCGCAAGGCCATCCTCGACCGCTTCCGCGCGCAGATCGCGCGCGGCGAGCCGATCATCGGCGGCGGCGCCGGCACCGGCATCTCCGCGAAGAGCGAGGAGGCCGGCGGCATCGACCTGTTGATCGTCTACAACTCCGGCCGCTATCGGATGGCGGGGCGCGGCTCGACGGCGGGGCTGATGCCGTACGGCAACGCGAACCAGATCGTCAAGGAGATGGCGTACGAGGTGCTGCCGGTCGTCAAGCGCACGCCGGTGCTCGCGGGCGTCTGCGGCACCGATCCGTTCATCATGCCGCGGCTGTTCCTGCGCGAGCTCGCCGAGCTCGGCTACGCCGGCATCCAGAACTTCCCGACGGTCGGTCTGATCGAGGGCGAGCTGCGCGCGACGCTCGAGGAGACCGGCATGGGCTACGGCCTGGAGGTCGAGTTCACGCAGCTCGCGCGCGAGCTCGACATGCTGACGACGCCGTACGTGTTCAACGTGGACGAGGCGCGCGCGATGACGAAGGCCGGCGCGGACATCGTCGTCGCGCACATGGGCTGCACGAGCGGCGGCACGATCGGCGCCAAATCGGTCAAGACGCTCGACGACAGCGCCGCGCGGATCGCGGCGATCGTCGCGGCCGCGAAATCCGTGCGCAAGGACGTGATCTGCCTGTGCCACGGCGGTCCGATCGCGACGCCCGACGACGCGCGCGCGATCTTCGAGCGCGTGGACGGCATCGACGGGTTCTACGGCGCGAGCTCGACCGAGCGCTTCCCGACCGAGATCGCGATCAAGCAGCAGATCGAGGCGTTCAAGGCGCTGCGGCTCGTGCGGCGCGGCGGCAAGGCGGGCGCGAAGCGGAGCCAGCGGTGACGCAGCTCGACTGCGCCGAGTGCCTGCGCTTCGTGACGTCGAAGGAGGCGCAGGTCGAGCAGATGCCGTGGGGCCGGCACGACTGGCTCGCGCGCAGCGGGCTGACCGACTCGCGCCTGCTGCAGCTCGTGCGCGTGACGATGCCGGCGGGCAAGGCGCACGCGTTCCACCGGCACCCGCACATGGAGGAGCTCTTGTACGTCGTCGCGGGGCGCGTCGAGCAGTGGGTCGGCCGCGAGAGCCGCGTGCTCGGGCCCGGCGAGCTCGCGCACGTGCCGATGAACGAGGTGCACGGTTCGTACAACGTGTTCGCGGAGCCGGTGACGTTCCTCGCCGTGCTCGGTCCCGCGATCATCGACGGTCCCGCGCTCGTCGACGTGCAGCACGACGAGCCGTGGCGCAGCTTGAAGGCGCCGATCGGCTGAGCTCCGCGGCAGTCTTCACGCGGGCGTTTCGCGCACGTGCGACCGGCTCGCGAAGTTGGATTCGATCGTCCCGCGGCGCGCCGCGCGGGATACGATGGGTCGCAGAGACCCACTCGCGCATGAAATCCGAAGTCGGCTACAAGAACCGCACGCCGCGGCAGTTCGCCAACGACATGCTCGGCGTGAAGAGCTTCGAGCGCGGCGACGCGTGGGCGCACCACATGCCGGTCGAGGTGTACGTGCAGGTCGCCAGCGCGTGCAACCTCGACTGCTACATGTGCTACGAGCACCTGCGCCCGAAGGAATTCAAGCGCGGCCGCGGGCTGCGCGTGCTCGGGCCGGAGCTGTTCGCGAAGCTCGAGCGCGAGGTGCTGCCGTACTCGACGAAGATCACGTTCGGCGTCGGCGGCGAGCCGATGCTGTGCGAGCACCTGCTCGACTACATCGAGCGCTCGCACAAGCTGAACCAGCACGTGCACCTGATGACGAACGGCACGCGCATCACGACCGACAAGGTCGCCGAGACGCTGGCGCGCTGCCTGTCGTCGATGGAGGTGTCGATCGACGCGTCGACCAAGCAGACCTACGAGCGCATCCGCATCGGCTCGAAGTGGGAGACGATCCTCGCGAACTTCGAGCGGCTCAATCGCTTTCGCGATCAGTACCAGGGCGCCGAGCGCACGCACCTGTCGCTGTGCTTCGTGATGATGCGCAGCAACGTGCACGAGCTGCCGGGCTTCGTCGAGCTCGGCCGGCGCCTGGGCGCCGACCGCGTCGCGGCCTGGCACGTGATCCCGGTCACGCCGGCCGGGCGCGAGGAGTCGCTGCAGTACGAGAAGGAGAAGAGCGACCACTACCTGCGCCTCGCGCACCAGAAGGCACGTGAGATCGGCATCGAGGCCGACCTCGTCAAGCCGTTCGACCCGCGCCTCGAGGAGGAGCTCGCGCCGCTGATCGCGCAGAGCCGCCAGGGCGCGATCGAGCGCAAGGACGCGAAGGAGCACGATCGCGCCGCGGCTCCCGCGTCGCAGGTCGTGCTCGACGAGAAGACGCCCGACCAGTGGATGGAGGACGAGCACGCGTGGTCGCGGCCGCTGACAGGCAAGCGCGCGGCGGAGTCGAACGGCGGAGCGTCGAACGGCGCTCGCGCGCTCCCCGCGGCCGCGTTGCGCGTCGAGCGCAGCGCGCCGAGCACGGAGTCGCCGGCGCAGCACGACGATCACGAAGAAGAGCCGTGGAAGGGCACGACGATCGTCGAAGGTCTGACGACCGCGCCCGGCGAGGTCGATCCGCGCACCGGCGTGCGCATGGGCGCGGCGTGGCAGCCGCTGCAGGATCCGCCGCCGGCCGACGACGCGGCGCGCGCGCTCGCGGAGTTCGACGCGCGGCCGAAGGCGAAGCGCCTGCACTGCCACATGCCGTCGCTGACCGCGTTCATCTTCTTCGACGGCCGCGTGTTCCCGTGCTGCCACCCGCACGCGCACACGAAGCTGCCGATGGGCGATTTGCGGCTGCAGAGCTTCCGCGAGATCTGGAACGGCCGCGCCTACCGCAACCTGCGCGCGGGGCTCGTGCTCGGCGATCCGCCGCCGCTGTGCCAGCGCTGCTCGATCATGCAGAGCCCGCCGCCGGTGTTCGAGAACGAGGAGGAGCTCGAGGGCCAGGCCGCCGATCTGGCGAGCTACTACGGTCCGCTCGACCTCGAGCCGCGCGCGAAGCACGACGCGCCGCAGGACCTCGTGTCCGCGCTCGACGACGCGGGCCTCGCGCAGCACCTGAAGATCGCCTCCGCCGAGCGCGCCGCCTTCGAGGCCGAGCGCGGCGAGATGGTCGCGCACATCCGCACGATCGAGGACGAGATCCGCCAGCAGAAGTCGCACATCGCGACGCTCGATGCGCACCACGCGCGGCTCGTGCCGCACGCGGAGACGCTCGAGCGCGAGACGGCCGCGCAGAAGGGGCACATCGCGTTCCTCGAGAGCGAGAACGCCGACCAGCGCAGCCACATCCAGAACCTCGAGTTCCTCGTGCGCACCGCGCACGCGCGCGCGATCCACGCGTTCAAGCAGAAGCTCTATTTCTGGCGCCGCTGAGGTCGGTGCTTGACGACAGCCGAGCGAACTCCCGAGGTCAGTTTCGTGCTGCCGTGCCTCGACGAGGCCGAGACGCTCGGGGCCTGCCTCGACGAGATCGCGCAGTGCATCGCGCAGGGCGGCTACGCGGCCGAGGTGATCGTCGCGGACAACGGCAGCCGCGACGGCTCGCAGCGGATCGCGCGTGAGCGCGGCGCCCGCGTCGTCGAGGTCGCCGAGCGCGGCTACGGCAGCGCGCTGCGCGCCGGGTTCCTCGCCGCGCGCGGCCGGTACCTCGTGATGGGGGACTCCGACCTCTCGTACGACTTCCGCGAGGCGCCCGCGCTGGTCGAGCTGCTGCGCGGCGGCTGCGACCTCGCGATGGGCTCGCGCTTCCGCGGCCGGATCGAGCAAGGCGCGATGCCGTGGAAGCACCGCTGGCTCGGCAATCCGGTGCTGTCGTGGATCGGGCGGCGGCTGTTCGCGGTGCGCGTGTCGGACTTCCACTGCGGCCTGCGCGCGCTGTCGAAGGACGCGTTCCTGCGCATGCACACGTGCACGAGCGGGATGGAGTTCGCCTCCGAGCTCGTCGTGCGCGCGGCGCTTTCGGGGATGCACATCGGCGAGGCGCCGGTCACGCTGCGGCCCGACGGTCGCTCGCGCGCGCCGCACTTGCGCAGCTTCCGCGACGGCTGGCGCCACCTGCGCTACCTGTTGTGCATGGCGCCGCGCTTCACGCTCGCGCTGCCCGGGCTGTTCGTGATGCTCGTCGGACTCGTCGCGGCCGCGCTGACCGCGCGCGGCACGTTCTGGGTCGGCGCTGTCGGCTTCGACATCGGCACGCTGGTCGCGGGCGCGCTGGCGCTCGTCGTCGGCTACCAGTGGGTCACCGCGGCGATCGCGGTGCGGCTGTTCGCGCACACGAGCGCGTTCGGGCCGGCCAGCCCGCGCCTGGAGCGCGCGTTCGGCTTCTTCCGGCTCGAGCTCGGGCTCGCGGCCGGCGCGCTGTGCGCGCTGGCGGGCCTGGCGCTCGTCGTCGCGCGACTGCTCGAGTGGCGCGCGGCCGGCTACGGGCGCCTGGACCCGTCGGAATCGGCGCGCGCGATGATCGGCGCGGCGACGCTGATCGCGCTCGGCGCGCAGACGGTGTTCGCGAGCTTCGTCTACTCGATGTACGGGCTGCAGCGCGAGGTCGAGCGCGGAGGTCGCGCGTGAAGTGGCTCGACCACAAGCTGCGCGACTGGCGCATCGACGTCGCGCTGGCCGAAGTGCCGGCGGGCGCGCGCCTGCTCGACGTCGGTTGCCACGACGCGCTGCTGCTCGAGCGCGCGCCGCGCGCCGCGCGCCGCACGGGCGTCGATCCACTGCTCGATCCGCTGCTCGATCCGGGCGACGCGCGCGCGCGCGCGGACGGCATCGAGCTCGTGCGCGCCGCGCTGCCCGGCCCGCTGCCGTTTCCCGACGCGAGCTTCGACTGCGTGACGCTGCTCGCCGTGCTCGAGCACCTCGCCGATCCGGCGGCCTGTGCGCGCGAGCTCGCGCGCGTGCTCGCGCCGGGCGGGCGCGTCGTGCTGACCGTACCTACGGCGCTCGTCGATTCGATCCTCGACGTGCTGCGCGCGCTGCGGATCCTGGACGGGATGCAGCTCGAGGAGCACCACGGCTACGACGCAGCGCGCACGCCGGTCGTGTTTGCGCAGGCCGGCTTCACCGAAGTGCTGCACCGGCGCTTCGAGCTCGGGCTCAACCACCTGTGGGTGTTCGAGAAGCCGCGTGGAGGTCGGGAGTGAGTCCGCGCAAGCTCGCGCTCGCCGTCGCGGCCGCGCTCGCGCTGCTGGTCGCGCTCGCGTACTCGAACTCGCTCGACAACGGCTTCCACCTCGACGACGTGTACGGGATCCAGGAGAACCCGGCCATCCGCGATCTGGCGAACGTGCCGCGCTTCTTCAGCGATCCGTACACGCTGACCACGCGCTCGCTGAATGCCGACTGGCGTCCGCTGCTGCAGGTCACGTACGCGCTCGACTACGCGATCGGCGGTCTCGAGCCGCGCGCGTGGCGCCTCACGCAGCTCGCGCTGCACTGGATCGTGTGCGTGGGCGTGTTCGCGCTCGGTCGCGTGCTGCTCGGCACGGGGCGCGTGCGCGAGGTGACCGGGCTCGCCGAGCGCGAGGGCGATGCGATCGCCGCCGCGGCCGCGGCGCTGTTCGCCGTGCACCCGCTCGCCTCGGGCGCCGCGAACTACGCGTGGGCGCGCTCGACGCTGCTCGTCGCCGTGTTCGCGCTGCCGGCGACGGTGCTGTGGCTGCGCTCGCTCCGGCCGGGTGCGGGGCGCGGTCCGTGGCTCGGCGCGCTCGCGTGCTTCACGCTCGCGCTGCTCGTCAAGGCCGAGGCGCTGTCGATCGCGCTCGTGTTCGGCGCCGCGGATCTCTTGCTCGCGCGGCGGCTGCGCTGGCGCGCGCTCGCGCCGGTCGCGCTGCTGTGCGTCGCGTACCTCGCGCTGCGCGTCGCGATCCTGCCGAGCGAGCTGCGCGCGTACCACGAGGCCGGTCCGGCGAACCGCTGGGAGTACCTGCTGACCCAGACGCGCGTGTGGTGGCGCTACGCGTCGCTCGTGCCCGCGCCGCTCGGTCTGGTCGCCGACGACACCGCGTATCCGATCTCGCGCTCGCTCGCCGAGCCGCGCGTGCTGCTCGCGCTGGCGGGCTGGCTCGCGGTCGCGCTGCTCGTCCTGCGCGCGGCGCCGGTCGCCGCGCTGCTCGCGCTCTCGTTCGCGCTGCACCTGTCGCCGCACTCGTCGCTGATCCCGCTCGCCGAGATGCACAACGAGCACCGGCCGTACCTCGCGGCGAGCGGACTGTTCGTGCTGGCGGCGTGGGGGAGCTGGGTCGGCCTGCGCGCGCTGTTCGCGCGGCCGCGCGGGCCGGCGCTCGCGCTGCTCGTCGCCGCGCTCGGCGCGTGCGGCCTGCTGACGCGCGAGCGCAACCTCGTCTGGCGCGACGAATTCACGCTGTGGCAGGACACGGTCGAGAAGACGCCGTTGTCGGCGCGCGCGCAGATGAACTTCGGCGTCGAGCTGCAGAAGCGCGGCGAGCACGAGCAGGCCGAGCTGTGCTTCGCGCGCGCGGTCGCGCTCGCGCCGGGCTACCCGTACGCGCACGTCAACTACGCGATCGAGCTGCGCCGGCGCGGCGCGATCGACGCGTCGAACTTCCACTACGACGAGGCGGTGCGCGTCGCGCCGCGCGATCCGGTCGGCCCGATCTGGCGCGCGCGCGTGCGCGAGCAGTCGGGCGATCTCGTCGGCGCGCGCGCGGACTGGCAGCGCGTGCTCGAGCTCGAGCCGAACAACGCCGAGGCGCGCGCGCGGCTCTCCGCCCTCAGCGCGCCCTGAGCGCGAGCCGGATCAGCGCCGGTACGTCGGCGCCCGGCTCCGCGCGCGCGGCCAGCTCGACCGCCTTGCGCGCGTCCTTCTCCGCGTAGCCGATCGAGACCAGCGCGCCGACCGCGTCGTCCTGCGCGCGCGTGCGCGCGTCGACCGTCCGCGCCGGCCCCGCCTGCTCGTCGAGCAGCAGCTTGGCCGCCTTGTCCTTCAGGTCGAGCACGATCTGCTCGGCGATCCGCTTGCCGACGCCCTTGACCGCGAGGAACGCGCGCGCGTCGCCGGCCGCCGCGGCCTCGAGCAACTGCCGGCGCGACAGGTGCGCGAGCAGCGACAGCGCGACCGCCGGTCCGACGCGGTTCACGCCGAGCAGCAGCCGGAACGCGGCGCGACCGGCCGCGTCGGGGAACCCGAACAGCAGGTGCGCGTCGTCGCGCACGACGAGGTGCGTGTGCACGAGCACCTCGCCCGCGTCGGCGAAGCGCGCCGTCAGCGGCGTCGCGAGCTCGTATCCGACGCCGCCGACGCGCAGCACGAGTCGGCCGGGCGACTGCTCGACCGGAGTGCCGACCAGGTGGTCGTACACGGCCGGTCCGCTCTACTCGCCCGACAGCTTGAGGCCGCGCTCGGCGAGCCGGTTGCGCAGTTCCTGCAGCGAGGTCTGGCCGAAGTTCGGCATGCCGACGAGCTCCTGCGCGCTGTGCTTCGTGATGTCGCCCAGCGTCAGGCAGCCCAGCGCCTCGACCGTGCGGCGCGCGCGGATCGACAGCTGCAGCTCGCTGATCGGCAGATCGAGCACGTCGTTCTTCTCGCCGCCGCCGGTGCGCCGCGACGCGGCCTCGACGCTCGACACGGCTTCCTCGCGCGACATGCCGAGGCGCAGACCCTTCGAGTGCAGGATCTCCTTGATCTCGTTGAGCGAGGTCTCGCCGAAGTTCTTGAACGCCAGCAGTTCCTGCTCGGTGCGCATCACGAGATCGCCGAGCGTGTTGATGTTCATCTTCGAGAGGCAGTTGCGCGCGCGCACCGACAACTCGAAGTCGGTGATCGGGATGCGCAGGATCTGGTTCAACCGATCCTCCTTGCGCTCCATGTCCTCGTCGTAATA
>SCVU01000344.1 GCA_004296785.1 Planctomycetota bacterium | reverse complement strand
GAGGCGGGCTCCGTACGCGCTAGTAGAGCGGCGCCTTCTCCCGGATCGGGCGGCGACCGCCGCGCAGGATCGTGCGGATCCGTTCGCGGCGCTCGCGACGGCGCTTGTCGGAGCGCTTCTCGTACCAAGTGTTGGCGCGCGCGCGGCGGAAGATGCCGCTCGAGTTGCATTGGCGCTTGAAACGCTTGAGCGCCGCTTCGAGCGACTCGTGAGGACGAACTTGGACCTTGACGGGCATGCGGAACTGTCCGGGGACGAAAAGGGCCGAGCAGTATGCCTCGCCGCCGCGCGCGTGCCAAGCACCTGCCCGCCGCTCGCGCGCAACTCGTGAGGCTGGAATCGCCCGGCGCGGCCTGCGATCCTCGGCCGCATGGCCGCCGCGTCCGCGCCCCCGCCCTCCGAGCGCCAGCCGAGCGACGGGCCGGATGCACCGCGCGAGGTGCTGCAGGGGACGGTCGAGCTCGTCACCTTCCACTCGAAGGAGACGCTGTACTCCGTTCTAAAGATCCAGCCTGAAAAGGGTTACGAGGACCCCGACCCGTTCAGCGGCGACCTGTTCGGAGCGCGCGTGGCTGCCGTCGGACTGCTCCCCGACGCGATGGAGGGACTGCGACTGCGACTGCTCGGGCACTGGTCGACGAGCCGCAAGCACGGCCGCCAGTTCGAGTTCGAATCGGCCGCGATCCTGCCGCCGGGCGACACCGAGGGCCTGGTCCGCTACCTGTCGTCGCGCGCGTTCCCCGGCGTCGGCGAGGTGCTCGCGCGCCGGATCGTGCAGCAGCTCGGCGAGCGCACGCTCGAGCGGATCCGCGACGAGCCGGATGCGCTCGCGGGCGTGAGCGGACTGCGACCGCACGTGCGCGCCGAACTGGTCGAGCGCGTGCGCAGCGAGCTCGCCGCGCACCGCTCGCGCGCGTTCCTGCACGGGCTCGGCCTCGGCCCGCGGCAGGTCGAGGCGGTGCTCGCCAAGCACGGCGCGGACTGCGAGGCGCTGCTGCGCGAGAACCCGTACCGGCTGTCGAGCGGCATCGCCGGCATCGGGTTCCAGATCGCCGATCGCGCGGCGCTGCGCCTCGGCATGGCGAAGGACTCGATGGAGCGCGCGCGCGCCGGGCTCGTGTTCGCACAGGCCGAGGCCGAGTCGAACGGGCACACGTGCCTGCCGCGCGAGGAGCTGTTGCGCCAGGCCGAGCGGCTGCTGCGCGGCGAGATGCCGGCCGCGAACCTCGAGCGCGGGCTCGACGAGCTCGTCGCGGGCCGCGAGCTCGTGCAGGACACCGACGCGCGCTTCGGAGCGCGACTCGTGTACTCGCCGATGCTGCACGGCTGCGAGTCGGCGCTCGCGCGCAATCTCGCGCGGCAGGTCGGTACCGACGGCGGTCGCGCGCGGCCGCTGGCGACCGCGGCCGAGCTCGCCGACGCCGAGCGGCGCCTCGAGATCGAGCTGCACCCGCTGCAGCGCGACGCGGTGTTCGGCTTGCTGTCTTCGCGCGTCGCGCTGCTGACCGGCGGCCCCGGCGTCGGCAAGACGACGATCGTGCGCCTGGTCGTGCAGCTCGCCGAGGGCGCGGGAGCGAAGGTCGCGCTCGCGTCGCCGACCGGGCGCGCGGCGAAGCGGCTGGCCGAGGCGACCGGCCGCGAAGCGAAGACGATCCACCGGCTGCTCGGCTACGACCCGATCGCGCAGGGCTTCACGCACGACGACAAGAAGCCGCTCGCGTTCGATCTCGTCGTGATCGACGAGCTCTCGATGCTCGACGTGCTGCTCGCGCACCAGCTCGTCAAGGCGATCGGCCCCGACGCGCGCGTCGTGTTCGTCGGCGACCCCGATCAGCTGCCGTCGGTGATGGCCGGCAGCGTGCTCGCGGATCTGCTCGCGAGCGAGCGCATCCCGACGTGGCGACTGACGCGCATCTACCGACAGGACGCGCACAGCCTGATCGTCGAGAACGCGCACCGGATCCTGCAGGGCGAGCTGCCGGTGCTGCCCGAGCGCGGCGCGGCGCAGTCCGACTTCTACATGTTCCCCGTCGAGGACGAGGCCGCGGCCGCCGATCGCGTCGTCGAGGTCGTGACCGAGCGGATCCCGCAGCGCTTCGGCATGGCGTGGCTCGACGACGTGCAAGTGCTCGCGCCGATGTACCGCGGCGAATGCGGCGTCGACAACTTGAACGAGCGACTGCGCGCGGTCGGCGACCACCGAGGCGAGTCGGTCGGCGCGTCGGGACGCGAGTTCGCCGGCGGATTCGGCCGCGCCGCGCGCGAGATCGAGCTGCGCGGGCGGACGTGGCGCGTCGGCGATCGCGTGATCCAGACGCGCAACGACTACGAGCGGCTCGTCTTCAACGGCGACATGGGCCGCGTGTCGCGGATCGCGACCGAGACCGACGGCCTGTTCGTGCAGTTCCCCGAGCAGGAGGTGCTGTACGAGCCCGAGGACCTCTCCGACCTGCAGCTCGCGTTCGCGATCACCGTGCACCGCAGCCAGGGCGGCGAGTTCCCCGCGGTCGTGATCCCGCTGGTGCCGCAGCACTACATGATGCTGCAGCGGCACCTGCTCTATACGGCGATCACGCGCGCGAAGAAGCTCGTCGTTCTCGTCGGCTCGCAGCGCGCGCTGAAGATGGCGGTCGACAACGCCGAGCAGCGGCTGCGCGAGAGCGCGCTCTGCGATCGGCTGCGCGCATTGTTACGCGCGAACGGATCAGCAGCGACGCGCTGAGACGTTGGTCCCAACCGGCTCGTCGACGCTCACGCGAGGCTCAGGATCACTTCGGATGACGCGCCGCCCACAGCGCGCGGGCTTGCGGCGCGAGATACTGCACGATCCACTCGCGACGTTCGCGCACCCAACCGGCGCGAACCTCGGCGGCGTTTTCCGCGAACTCCGGTCGCTCGAAGAAGCGGGCGAAATCCGTCGTCTCGAGGCGCTGCACGACGACGTCGGGCTGTGCCGCGGAACGCGCCGACAGTTGGGCACGCGCCCAACGCGGCAACGGATCCAAGTCGGTCACCAGGTCGGTCGTGTGCTCGTCGACCTGGCTGCCGAGCGCGTACTGGAACAGCAGATCGAGCTGACCCGCCGTGGGGTGCGCCTGTTCGACGCCGCGCGCGTTGATCTCGACCATGCGCGCTCGCATCGCAGCCCATTCGAACTGGGTCGCGCCCGAGAGCCCGCGCTCGCGAGCCGTGCGCGCAACCTCCGCGAATCGCTGCGTTCGCGCAGAATCGGGTGCGCGGGCCGCGACC
>SCVU01000343.1 GCA_004296785.1 Planctomycetota bacterium | reverse complement strand
CCGCGATCGTGATCGGCAACGACGGCCGCTTGCGTCTGGTTCAGCTCGACTCCGGATCCATCGTCGAAGTACCCGAAGTGGCGCACGACCCACGATTCGAACCGTTCATCGTTGGGGCGATGCTGTTCGCGAAGACTAGTACCGGCGCGATCTGTTGCTATCGACTCGGCCCATGATGCGAGAGCGCGTCGCTGGCTACGCCGGCGCGACCGGCGGCTTGCTGCCCGCGAGGTACTGACCGGGCCAGCGCACGTCGACTCCGTAGCGCGCGGCCGCGTGCAACACGAGGTACGGGTCGTACAAGTGCGGCCGCGCGAGACACACGAGATCCGCGCGCTCCGCCGCGATCACCGTGTTCGCCTGATCGGCGTCCTGGATCGCGCCGACGGCGATCACCGGCATCTCCGCCTCGTAGCGAATCTGCTCGGCGAACGGCACCTGGTACATCCGCCCGTAGATCGGCTTCGACTCGATCACGTTGCCCGCGGTCGACACGTCGATCGCCGCGGCGCCGCGCGCCTTCAGCTCGCGCGCGAGCACGACCGAATCCTCGACGCGCCAGCCGCGCTCGCCGAGCCAGTCGTCGGCGCTGATGCGAGCGATCAGCGGCCGCTCGACCGGCCACGCGGCGCGGCATGCGGCGAACACTTCGAGCGGGTAGCGCATGCGATTGGCGAGGCTGCCGCCGTACGCGTCGGTGCGCTGGTTCGAGAGAGGCGAGAGGAACGACGAGAGCAGGTAGCCGTGCGCGAGGTGCAGCTCGAGCACGTCGAAGCCGGCGCGCGCCGCGCGCTGCGTCCCGGCGACGAACGCGTCGCGCACGCGCGCGAGATCGGCGGCGTCCATCGCGCGCGGCGCGGGCCAGGTCGGGCGATAGGGGATTGCGGACGGCGCGAGCGTCAGCCACGCGCCGTCGGTGAGCGGCACGTCCTCGCCGTTCCACGGATGCGACACCGAGCCTTTGCGCCCCGCGTGCGCGAGTTGGAGGCCGATCTTCGCGCCGGTGTGCGCGTGCGCGAACTCGACGATGCGGCGCCACGCGTGCTCGTGCGCGTCGCTCCAGATGCCGGCGCAGCCCGGCGTGATGCGCCCCTCGGGCGACACGTTCGTCATCTCGGTGAACACGAGCGCGGCGCCGCCCTGCGCGCGCGCGCCGAGGTGCACGAGGTGCCAGTCGTTCGGCACGCCGTCCACGGCGCTGTACTGGCACATCGGCGAGACGACGAAGCGATTCGAGAGCGCGAGCTTGCCGAGCTGGAACGGCGTGAACGCCGGCGGCACCGGCTTGGTGAGCCCGGCGCGCGCGGAGACGAAGGCGCCGACGCGCTCGACGAGCGCGGGGTCGCGCTTGGCGAGGTTGTCGTACGTGATGCGCTTGCTGCGCGACATCAGGTTGAACTGGAACAGCAGCGGGTCCTGGCCGCGGTAGCGCGCGGTGTTCTCGAACCACTCGAGCGACGTCTGCGCGGCGCGCTGCACGCGCGCGACTTCGGGGCGGCGGCGCTCCTCGTAGTGCGCGAGCGCGGCGGCGACGCCGTCCGACCTTGCTTCGAGCGCGTCGTGCAGCGCGATCGCGTCCTCCATCGCGAGCTTGGTGCCCGAGCCGATCGAGAAGTGCGCGGTGTGCGCGGCGTCGCCGAGCAGCACGAGGTTGTCCTTGACCCAGCGCTGGCACGTGATCGTCGGGAACGCGCGCCAGTTCGAGCGATTGACGAGCAGCTTGTGGCCGTGCAAGCGCGCGCGGAACAACTGCTCGAAGTATGCCGCGGTCTCCTGCTCGCTCTTGCCGTCGAAGCCCGCGCGCTTCCACACGTCGTCGCGGCACTCGACGATCCACGTCGAGCGGCCGGCCTCGAACGGATACGCGTGCACCTGGAACAGGCCGTGCGGCGTGTCCTCGAACACGAACGTGAACGCCTTCAGCGGCAGCGTCGTGCCGAGCCACACGAAGCGGCACTTGCGCCAGTCGAGGCGCGGCTCGAAGTGCGCGGCGTGCTTGTCGCGGATCTTCGAGTTCACGCCGTCGGCGCACACGACGAGGTCGGCGCCCGCGGCGACCGTCTCGTCGTCGAACTCGACGCCGTGACGGACGACGACGCCGAGCTCTTCTGCGCGGCGCTCGAGGATGTCGAGCAGGCGCACGCGCGCGAGGCCGCAGAAGCCGTGGCCGGTCGAGCGCTCCATGCGCCCGCCGAACCACGTCTCGATGTCGTCCCAGTACGCGAACGCGCGCTCGATCGCGTCGTAGCTCTCAGCGTCGCGCTCGCGGAAGTGGCCGAGCGTCTCCTTCGAGAACACGACGCCGAAGCCGAACGTGTCGCCCGGCTGGTTGCGCTCGAGGATCTCGATCTCGTCGCGCGGATGCGCCTTCTTGCGCAGCAGCGCGAAGTAGAGGGAGGCGGGGCCGCCGCCGAGGCACGTGATCTTCATGCGGGTGCGAGCGTCACGGATGGACGTCGATCGGAAGGCGGGCGCGAGCGAGTCGCTGCGCGGCGGCGCGCAGCCATACTTCGTCGACGCGTGCGACGCGCGGCGCGTCGGCTTGCATCGATGGGCGCGCGAGGCCGTACAGCAGCACGCCGCGCGGTGGCGACTTCCACGCAGCCGCGGTCGCGTAAGCGCGTTCGAGCGCATCGAGCTCAGCATCGGACGGCGGAGCGCCGTCGAGCGCGAACACGCAGGTCTGGATCCACGTCGGCAGCGCCGCACAGCAGCGCTCGAGGTTCGCGAACTGCTTCGCGGCCGTCGTCGATGCGCGATTGAATCGCTCGAGGCCCGCGTCGGTCGCGCTGTCGAGCTTGAACCACGCCTCGCCGCCGTGCGCGGCGAGCTTGCGCAGCGCCGCCTCGACGCGCGGCACCGCGACCAGCGAGCCGTTCGTGATCACGCGCAGCGGCGGCAGGGGGCGCTGCGCGAGCCGCGCGCGCGCTGCGAGCGCGACGTCGACGGCTTCGGCGAACTGCGGCGACGCGGTCGGCTCGCCGTTGCCGGCGAACGCGAGGTCGCGCAGCTCGCGCGGGCCCGCGAGGCCGTGCGCTTCGAAGAACGCGCCCGATTCGATCTCGCCGAGCAGTTGCGCGAGCTCGCGCTCGAGTGCCGCGAGCTCGACCGGCGGCGACTTGCCGACGAACAGGCCCGGCACCTGGCAGTACACGCAGTGCCAGTTGCACGCGTTGTTCGGCTGCAGGTTGACGCCGACCGACACGCCGCGCGCGCGGCGCGAGACGACGGCGTA
>SCVU01000342.1 GCA_004296785.1 Planctomycetota bacterium | reverse complement strand
CTCTTCCGATCTTGGATCTGCGCGAGGTTGACCGCGAGGTTCTGGTGCGTGAGCTCGGCGGCCTTCGCCTTGCCCGTCGTGCCGCCCGTGTACTGCAGCACGGCGAGCTCGTCGAGCGCGGGCAGCGCCGGCAGCGCGCCGCGCGCGCTCGCGCCGCGCTCGAGCAGTTCGCGGAAGTCGTGCACGTCGGGGGCGCGCACGCGGCGCGCAATCGCCGGCGGCTTGCGGCGCGCGAGCGCGAACGGCGCGATCCACGACAGCGGGAACGCGAGCGCGTCGGGGATGCGCGCGAGGATCCACGTGCGCACCGGCACGCGCGCGCGCAGCACCGCGAGCTTCTGCACGTACAGGAAGTCGGCCACGACCGCGAGCGTGCACTGCGCGTCGTTCCACTGGTGCTCGACCTCCGTGTCCATGTACAGCGGATTGGTCAGCACGACCTCGCAGCCGATGCGCAGCGCGGCCTGGTAGGCGATCACCGCCTGCGGCAGGTTCGGCAGCATGATCGCGACGCGCGAGCGCGGCCCGGCGCCGAGCGCGACCAGCGCGTGCGCGAACGACTCGACGTCGCGCGCGAGCTGTGCGTGCGTCCACGTGCGGTTCTGGAAGTGCAGCGCGGGGCGCTCGGCGAACTCGCGCGCGCTCGCCTGCAAGAGCGCCGGCACGCCGGCCGTGACGGGCGCGACGTCGGCGGGCACGCCGGCGTCGTAGTGCGCGAGCCAGGGGCGTTCGTCCATCGGCGCACAGGACTCTACACGACGCGCGGCCGCGATTCGCGCGCGCTCAAGCGATCGGCGCGGCCTTCCGATACCCGAGGCGGAACCCTGCGCATGCCCCACCGCCGCGTCGTCATCGCCTCGCCCTACGCGTCCTGGAACTACCACACGGCGATCGAGGCCACGCTCGCGCACGCGCTGCGCGCGCGCGGCGCCGCCGTGCTGCAGGTCGGCTGCGACGGGCTGTTCCCGGTCTGCGACGTGCACCGCGCGAACCTGAATCCGCGGCCGCACAACGCGTGCGTCGAATGCCAGTGGCGCGCGCTCGACGGGCTGAAGCGCCTCGCCGCGCCGCTCGCGTGGCTGGGCCGCTGGAGCGACGCGTCGGAGCGCGCCGAGATCGCACAGTGGGCCGCGGCGCTGCCCGAGGCCGGGCTCGTCGACGCGCACTGGCGCGAACATCCGGTCGGCGCGTGGGCGCTGTCCTCGGCGCTGTACCAGTTCCGCCGCTCGAGCTTCGACGGCGCCGACCGCGAGGTGCTCGCGACGCTGCGCGCGCAAGTCGAGGGCTGCGCGCTCGCGACGGCGGCCTTCGCGCGCTTGTACGACGACGTGCGACCCGACGCGCTGGTCGTGCTGAACGGCCGCTTCTTCGCACACCGCGCCGCGCTCGAGCTCGCGCGCCTCTGCGGCATCCGCGTGCACGCGCACGAGCGCGGCGGGCTCAAGGACACGCTGACCTGGCGCAGCGGCAACGCGTACCAGGACCTCGAGCCGACGCGCGCGCTGTGGGCTGCGCGCGCGCACCTACCGCTCGCGGCCGAGGAGCTGGAGCTCGTGCGCCGCACGCTGGCCGAGCGCCGCGTCGGCCGCGGCATGTCCTGGAGCGTCCAGTACAGCCCCGCGCCGCAGGAGGAAGCCGCGCTGCGCGAGCGCCTCGCGCTCGACGCGCGGCCGATCGTCGCCGTCTTCACGAGCTCCGACGACGAGCAGGCGACGTTCCCCGACTACCGCGCCGGCGCGTTCCCGCAGTCGCTCGACTGGTTGCCGGCGACGGTCGAGCTCGCGCGGCGGATGCCGGATCACGTGTTCGTGATCCGCATGCACCCGGGGCTCGTCAGCTTCGGCGCGAACGACCAGGCGCTGCGGCGCGCCGAGGAACTCGCGGCCGCGCTGCCGGAGAACTGCCGGCTCGTGCGTCCGAAGGACGACGTGTCGTCGTACACGCTCGCCGACATCGCGGCGGTCGGGATCGTCTACTACACGACGCTCGGGATGGAGATGGCGGCGCGCGGACAGCAGGTCGTGTGCGTCGCCAAGGGCTGGTACTCGCACGGCGGCTTCTGCCGCTTCGCCGCGACCGCCGAGGCGTACGAATCCGCCGTGCGCGCCGCGTCGATCGCCGCGCGCGCCGGGCCGGACCGCGAGGTCGCGCGGCGCGCGCACCGCTTCCTGTTCCACTACTTCGGCGACCAGTCGCTGGCGTTCCCGCTGGTGCGCGAGGAGCCGATGCACACGGGCAAGCCGACGTGGCGGCGCACGTCCGATCTACTGCCCGGCAAGGACGCGGTGCTCGATCGCCTGTGCGAGGCGGTGCTCGAGGACCGCGAGGTGTTCCCGCACGCGCGGCCGGACGACGCCGCGCGCACGAGCGCGGTCGAAGACGCGTACCTCGCGGGTTTCGCCTCGCTGCAGGCACCGTACACGCGCTC
>SCVU01000341.1 GCA_004296785.1 Planctomycetota bacterium | reverse complement strand
CACGGCCGTCGTCGGGCCGGCGACGGCCGCGACCGTGTTCGCGCTCGGCGCGCTGATCCTCCTGCTGTGCCACCTGCCGGTGAGCCTGCTCACGCGTTGCGCCGCGCTGGTCGCGCTCGGCGCGGCGCTGTGCACGGCGCGCGCCGGCTGGATCGAGGAGCCGTGGGGGCCGCTCGTGCTCCCGCTGCTCGCCTCGATGTTCCTGTTCCGCTGCGCGATTTACCTGTACGACGAGCACAAGCAGCCGCACGCAGTGCCGCTGTCGATGCGCGTCGCGTACTTCCTGCTGCTGCCGAACGTCTGCTTCCTGCTGTTCCCGGTCGTCGACTACCGGACGTTCCAGCGCACGTACTACGCGGAGCCGGCGGCGCGGATCCACGCACGCGGCCTGCGCTGGATGCTGCGCGGCGTCGCGCACCTGCTCGTGTACCGCGGCGTGCACGCGTTCCTGACGCCCGAGCCGGAGGGCGTCGACGGCCTGCTCGACCTCGTGCTGTTCCTGTGCTCGAGCTACCTGCTGTACCTGCGGGTCTCGGGCCACTTCCACCTCGCCGTCGGGATCCTGCACCTGTTCGGCTTCGCGCTGCCCGAGACGAATCGCGCGTACTGGTTTTCGAGCAGCATCGGCGAGAGCTGGCGGCGCACGAACGTGTACTGGACGGAGTTCATGAAGAAGCTCGTCTACTACCCGAGCTTCATGCGACTGCGCAGGTACGGGACGACGTTCGCGATCGCCGCCGCGACGCTGCTCGTGTTCGTCGCGACGTGGCAGCTGCACGCGCTGCAGTGGTTCTGGCTGCAGGGAGAACTGCCGCTCGCGTGGGACGGGCTGTTCTGGGCGGGCTCCGGCGTGCTCGCACTGATCAGCGTGCTCGCCGAGGCGCGCCGCCCGCCCGCGCAGGCGCTCGCCGCGGGCGCGCCGAGCGTCGCGGCGGCCGCGCGGCGCGCGCTGTGCATCGTCGGCGTGTTCGCGCTGACCTCGGTGCTGTGGTCGCTGTGGTCGAGCCGCTCGCTCGACGAGTGGCTGGCGGTGCTGTCGCACGCGCGCGAGGTCGGCGCGCGCGACTGGTTCGCACTGGCGGGCGCGCTCGCGCTCGTCGTGGGCGTCGCGACGCTGTGGCAGTGCTGGCGCCCGCTGCTCGAGCTCTCCGCGTGGCGCGCGCGCTGGGCCGCCGGCCCGTGGGCCTACGGCGCCGCGTGCGCGGCGCTCGCGTGCGTCGCGTGGGCGCCCGCGCCGACCTCGCTCGGCGCGTTCGCTGCCGACGTGCACGCGCGCGTGCTCGGCGACGCGAGCGCGGACGTCGCCGAGCAGACGGCGTCGACCGCCTACTACGACCGGCTGATCCGCAACGACGGCCGCGTCGAGTGGGCGTGGCGCGGCGCGCGCTTCGACCCGGACGATGCGCCGGCGTTCATGCGCAACGCGCTGCTGCAGCCGGTCTCGACCGGCGGCATCTTCGAGCTCACGCCGTCGCGCCGGCTGCGCATCGCGGGCGACGACTACACGTCGAACGCGGACGGGATGCGCGACCGCGAGTACCCGCGCCGCAAGCCGCCGCGCACGTGGCGCATCGCGCTGCTCGGCACCTGCGTCGAGATGGGCATCGGCGTCGGCGACGACGCGGTGATGGACGTATTGCTCGAGAAGCACCTCAACCGCGACGTCTCGCCGCGCACCGGCCTCACGTACGAGGTGCTGAACTTCGCGGTGCCGGCGTACACGATCGTGCACCAGCTGTTCCTCGTGCGCGACAAGGTCGCGGCGTTCGAACCCGACGTCGTGCTCGTCTCGAATCACGTCGGCTCGACGGTCAAGTACCTGATCGAGGCCGCGCGTTCGCGGCGCGAGCTCGTCGGCGACGCGCTCGACGTGCTCGCGGTCGCCGGCGTGGAGCCGGGGATGGAGGAGCACGAGGTGCGCCAGAAGACGAAGGCGATCCTCGTCGACATCGAGCTGTGGACGCTGCGCCGACTCGGCGAGGAGTGCAGCCGCGTCGGCGCGATCCCGGTGTGGATGGACGTGCCGGTCTTCATCCTCGACGAGACGCTGCCCGAGGGGATGGTCGCGCGCATCGAATCGGTGCGCGCGTCGGCGGAGCAGGCGGGGTTCCGCTGGATCGATCTGTGCAGCGGCGTGGCGGAACTCCCGATGGAGGAGCTCGTGCACGAATCGTTCGAGCACGTCGCGAACGCCGTCGGGCACCGGTTGCTGGAGGCGCGGCTGTACCGCGCGCTGCTCGCGCAGCCGGAGCTGCTCGGAGAACGCTGAGTCCGGCGCGGCGCGTACACTTCGCGCCATGCTCTACCGCCGCCTCGGCCGCTCCGGCCTCAAGCTCTCCGCGCTTTCCTTCGGCTCGTGGGTCACGTTCTCGCAGCAGCTCGACGACCGCGCCGCCGGGGAGCTGATGCGCCAGGCCTACGACGCCGGCGTGAACTTCTTCGACAACGCCGAGGCGTACGCGAACGGCGAGAGCGAGGCGATCATGGGCCGCGCGCTGAAGGCGCTCGCGTGGCGCCGCGACACGTACTGCGTGTCGTCGAAGGTCTTCTGGGGCGGCAAGCTGCCGACGCAGAAGGGCCTGTCGCGCAAGCACGTCGTCGACTGCTGTCACAACGCGCTGCGCCGCCTGCAGGTCGACTACCTCGACCTGTACTTCTGCCACCGGCCCGACCTCGACACGCCGCTCGAGGAAACGGTGCGCGCGATGGGCGATCTCGTCGCGCAGGGCAAGGTGCTGTACTGGGGCACGAGCGAGTGGCGCGCCGACGAGATCGCGCAGGCGCACGGCATCGCGCGCGAGCTCGGCGTCGCGCCGCCGACGATGGAGCAGCCCGAGTACAACTTGTTCGCGCGCCGCAAGGTCGAGCGCGAGTTCGAGCGGCTGTACGACTCGATCGGCCTGGGCACGACGATCTGGTCGCCGCTCGCGTCGGGCGTGCTGACGGGCAAGTACGAAGCGGGCGTGCCCGCGGGTTCGCGCCTGGCGCTGCCGGAGTACAAGTGGCTGCGCGACGAAGCGCTGGACAGCGCGACGGGTCGCGCGAACGTCGCGAAGGCGCGCGAGCTCGCAGCGGTCGCGCGCGAGCTCGGCTGCACGCTCGCGCAGCTCTCGATCGCGTGGTGCCTCGCGAACCCGCGCGTCAGCACGGTGATCCTCGGCGCGACGAAGAGCGCGCAGCTCGCGGAGAACCTGCAGGCGCTCGACGCGTTGCCGAAGCTGTCGCGCGAAGTGCTCGCGCGCATCGAGTCGATCGCCGCGAACAAGCCCGAGCCGCTGCCGCGCTACTAGTCGCGGCGGTGCGCTCGAAAAGCGAGCGGGCCGGATCCCGCGTGGGATCCGGCCCGCTCGCGTGCGAACGCGCGCGTGCGCGACGCGACTAGCTGCGCGCGGCGTCCTTCAGCTTCTTCATCGGGCGCACCTTGACCTTCACGGTCGCCGGCTTCGCGGCGAAGGTCTGCTCTTGGCCCGTGAACGGATTGATGCCCTTGCGCTGCGGCTTCGCCGGCACGTTGACCGACGTGATCTTGAGCAGGCCCGGGAGCACGAACATGCCCGCGCCGCGCTTCGCGATCGAGCCGCAGATCGCGCCTTCGAGCGCCGACATCACCGAGCGCACGTCCTTCGACGCGACGCCGGTCGAGCCGACGATGTGCGCCGTCAGCGCCGACTTCGTCAGCACTTGCTTGATCGTCTTGCTCGAGCTGCCCGCACTCTTCGACTTCGTCTTCGTTGCCATCTGGATTCGTTCCTCTTCGCTGTGTTGGTTGCTGGTTTTCCGCGACTCGCGGACTGGTTCTGCTTCGCGGCGCGCACGATGCGCACGCGCGAGTGCGTCGGATTCTTCCAGCTTTTCCCGGCGATTTCAGGCACCGAGTCCGCTTTTTTTCGCGAGTTTTTGCGCGAGCGCGTCGGCGGGGGGGCCGCCGAAGGCCTGAAAACAGAGGGGGAAACGACCGCGAAACGGACGGCGCCGACCGCGTTCGACGGCTCGGCCGGCCCGCGCGAGGGGGCCGAACGCCTCAGGCGCCCGACACGGCGGGCACCTCGACCGCGCGCCAGTCGACGCGCTCGGAGTCGCCGTACAACTGCTCGAGCTCGTAGTAGGCGCGCGCCTCCGGCTGCATCACGTGGACGACCACGTCGACGTAGTCGAGCAGCACCCACCACCCGAGATCGGCGCCTTCGATCGGCAGGTGCGTCTCGCCCAGCGCCTTCAACCGCACGTGGACCTCGTTCTGGATCGCGCGGACCTGCGGCCGGCTGGCGGCGGTCGCGATCACGAAGT
>SCVU01000340.1 GCA_004296785.1 Planctomycetota bacterium | reverse complement strand
CGCTCGCCGGCGGCCGCGCGCTGTGGGTCGCCTTCGCGCCGGCGCGGCCGCTGGAGGGCGAGCTCGCGCAGTTCTCGCGCGCGGAGCTCGAGCGCGGCTGCCTCGACGCGCGCGTGCGCATCGGCAAGAGCGGGCGCAGCGGCGTGTTCGCGCTGCCGGCCGCCGGTCGCTACGAGCTGCGCGTGTACTTCGGCCCGTTCCGCGACGCGGAGAAATCGCGCCTGTGCCTGCAGCGCGAGGTCGAGGTCGAAGGGCGCGCCGCGCCGCAGCCGCTGCGCCTCAAGGTGCCGGAGTCGCGCGTGCACGGCTGGGTCGGGGCCGCGGCGGCGCCGCGCTGACGCACGCGGCTCGCCGCGGGCCGTTTTTTTCTTCACACTGGTGCGCTCCCACACCGGCGTCGCGCGTCCGTACGCGCGCCCGCTTCCGACCCGACCGAACATGGCTCCGACCCCCAAGACGCCGCACCCGCGGCAATCCGAGCGTGCGACGCGCGCGCGCTCACTCGCCTGGTGCGCCGCGCTGTTCGTCGCCGCCGGCTGCGGCGACGCCAAGCCGGGGCAACCGGCCTCCGGCGCGAACTCGAATGCGCCGCTCGCGAATGCGTCGAGCGCGCTGAACCCGGTGCAGGCCGCGCTCGAGGAGGGCGTGAAGCTCGCGCAGGCGGGCAAGCTGCCGGAGGCGATCGCGACGTTCGAGCGCGGGCTGCGCCTCGAGCCGGAGAACGGCAAGCTGCGCCACGAGAAGGGCGTCGCGCTGATCCAGCTCAACGTGCCCGCGCAAGCCGAGGCGGAGTTCTCGCTCGGCATCGAGGCCGAGCCCGGGCGCTGGGACAACTGGTACGACCGCGCGATCGCGCGCATGCAGCTCGGCCGCAGCGCCGACGCCGAGGCGGACTTCAGGAAGTCGCTCGAGCTCAATCCGCAGAACGAAGCGGGCCACTACAACCTCGGTTACCTGCTCGAGTCGCAGGCGCTGGTCGTGCTCGGCTCCGTTTCGCAGGACGTCGAGAAGCTCGGGCAGGCCGCGCAGTGCTACCAGCGCGCGATCGACGTGCAGCCGGCCTTCGACGCGGCGCGCGCGCGCCTGGGTTTCGTGCGCGCGCGCCTCGGCGAGACCGAGGACGCGCGGCGCGAGTTCAGCGCGGTGCTCGCGCGCAACCCGCGCCAGCCGCTCGCGCTGCTCGAGGGCGCGCGCATGGAGCTCAATGCCGGCGAGATCGACGCCGCGGCGCCGCTGGTCGAGCGACTGCTCGAGGTGCAGCCCGATTCCGCCGAGGCGCACTACGTCGCGGGCCAGCTCGCGGAGGAACAGAGCGCGCTCGAGAAGGCGCGCACCGCGTACGAGCGCGCGTTCGAGCTCGACACGTCGCACGCGCAGGCGCTGTACCGGCTCGCCGCCGTGCGCGAGACGCTCGGCGACGCGGACGGCGCACACAAGGCGCGCGCGGCGTACGAGGAGATCAAGCGCCTCGGCACCGAGGTCTCCGAGAAGCTCGCCGCGATGAACTCGCGGCCCGACGACCTGCTCGCGAAGTACGAGTACGCGAAGGCGCTCGC
>SCVU01000339.1 GCA_004296785.1 Planctomycetota bacterium | reverse complement strand
AGCGAGCTCGGCTGCATCTGCGTGCGCAGCGCGTCGCGCCACTGCGATTCCGACTGCGGCGCGAGCAGCGTCGCGCCGCCCTCGAGATTCGCGCGCTGCGTGCGCAGCCAGTCGCGGCGCGCGCCGACTTCCTTGACGTCGAGGAAGTGGTCGAGCAGCTGCTGCACGACTTCGCGCGCGCGCGCGCGCTCGCGCGGGTCGCCGGCCCAGCGCTCGGCCTTCGCGAGCAGCGCCTGCGCCTCGGCGAGGCGGCGCTCGCCGCGCGCGCGCGCGAGGTCGCCCGAGCGGCGCACGCGCTCGCGCAACTCCTCGAGCAGCGGATCCTCGAGCGACGGATCGAGCGCGCCGAGCGTGGCGGCGGCCGCGTCGCGCTCGCTCTCGCGCGTCTGCACGATCGCCGCGTCGATCGGATCGACGCTGCCGGTGTGCGCGGCGAACGCGAGCAGGTCCGCGGTGACGACCAGCGTCTCGGACGCATCCGAGCGCGCGCCGGCGACCTGGCGCAGCCGCAGCGTGTACTCGGCGTTGGTGCCGCCGGCCGCGCCGCCGGTCGCGATGCGCAGGCCGTCGGCGAGCGGATCGACGGTCACGCGCAGCGCGCCGCGCACCTGGATCGAACCGCGCGGCCCCACCAGCGCCGAGTTCGCCGCGCTGCTGCGCACCTGCAGCGTCATCCACTGACCGGCCATGTTGCGCACGCCCTCGGCCGCGCGCTCGAGCAGGCGCTCCGCGCGCTCGACCTCGGACAGGCGCAGATCGATGCGCTCGGCGACCGCCGCGCCGGCTTCCTCGCCGGCGGCTTCGGTCCACGCGAGCAGATCGGCCGCGCGCGCATCCCAGTACTGGCGCACCGCCGCGTAATCGCGCCGCGCCCACGCTTCCTCGGTCGCGAGCTCGTCGAGCCACGTGAACAGCGCGTCGACCGACTCGCGGCGAACGCCGCTGCCGCCGGAGCGCAGCCGGTTCTCGCGCTCGCGCAGTTCGAAGCAGCTCTGCTCGAGCTGCCGGCGCCACGCCTCCGCCAGCGACAGCGCCTGCGAGCGATCGAGCCGGCGCGACTCGAGCTCCTGCGTGAACTCCGCGCGCAGCTTGGTCGCGGCCCCGGTGACGCGGCCGCCGCTCAGGTCGGCGTCGAGCTCGAGCGAGCGCCGCGCGACCCAGTTGGTCAGGCTCTGGTCGAGGTCGCGCCAGCCGCGCTCGATCTCGGCGCGCAGTCCGGCGAGCGCCGCGAGCCCGCCGGTCGCGGCGAGCGCGCGCGACGCCTCGGGCAGCGTCGACAGGTCGAGCTGCGCGCGCGCGAGCAGCGCCGGCTCGTCCATCCGCGCGAGCTCGTACGCGTCGCGCCAGCGCTGTGCGGCGAGCAGTCGATCGATCTCGGGATCGAGCGTCGTCGCGACGTAGGCCGACAGCTGCGCCGCCGCGTCGCGCTCGCACTCGAGCGTGCGCACGCGGATGCGCTCGTCGAGCGGCGCGAACCACGCCTGCATGTCGGCGGGCAGGCTCGCGGCGGTGAAGCCGGTGCGCTGCGGCAGCCGCGTCGCGAGATCGGCCTCGAGCGCGCCGCGCGCGGCGACGATCGAGCCCGCCTCGAGCAGCGGCGCGAGCCGATCGCTGGCCTCGGCGGTCAAGCGCTCGAGCTCGTCGCGCAACAACCCGCGCACGCGCGCCTGCACCGCGGTCCAGCGCTCGAATTGACCGGGCGGCAGCGCGGCCTGCATCGCGGAAAGATCCGCCAGCGCGCCCGCGAGCCGCGCGCCGCCCTCGTCCGCGCGCGATGCAACCGCTTCGAGCGGCTCGTAGCGGCTCTTGTCGCTCGGGCCGAACGTCTGCACCTGCAGCAGCCACCAGCCGAGCAGCGCGAGCGCGATGCCGCCGCCGACGACCGCGCGCACCGCCCACGCGGGCCAGCCGCCTTCGAGCGGTTCGAGCGCGCCCTCGCGCACCTTCGGCTTGCGCCGCTCGCGCACGCGCTCGAGGTCGGCGATCAGCTCGGCCGGCGTCTGGTAGCGCAGCTCGAGCGAGCGCGACAGGCACTTGCGCAGCACGAGCGCGAGGCCGGGCGAGAGCTCGGGCTCGAGCGCGAGCGGATCGGGGATCGGCGCGTACAACACGCCGCTCAGCACTTCCGCCAGGCTCGATCCGCCGAACGGCGGTCGGCCGCACAGCGAGTGGAAGAACGTGCCGCCGAGCGACCAGATGTCGGTGCGGATGTCGACCGAGCTCGGATCCTTCGACTGCTCGGGACTGATGTAGTGCGGCGTGCCGAGCGTGCCCTCCGATCCCGTCAGCGACGGATCGGTGTCGGCGAACGCGAGCCCGAGGTCGGCGAGGCGCGCGTTGCCCGTCCGATCGATCAGGATGTTCGCCGGCTTGATGTCGCGGTGCACGACGCCGTGCTCGTGCATGTGCGCGAGCGCTTCGGCGAGCTGGATGAACAGGCGCAGCGCCTCGCGCTCGTTCAACCGACCTTCCTGTCGCAGCCGCAGCGCGAGGCTCGGTCCGTCGACGAGCTCCATCGCGAACCACCACAGGCCCGAGTCGTCCTGGCCCATGTCGATCGCCGACACGATGTGCGGGTGCGCGAGGCGCGCGGTGGTGCGGGCTTCGCGCTGCAGGCGCTGGATCGTGCGCGTCTTGGCCGAGAGCTCCTTGTGGATGACCTTGAGCGCGACCTCGCGATCGACGGCGGTCTGGCGCGCGCGGTAGACGACGCCGGTCGCGCCGCGGCCGATGACGGACTCGATCTCGTAACCCGGGATGTCGGGAAACGGATTCGAGCGCGCGGGCGCGCGGCCGGGATCGGACGGGTTGGCGTTGCCGGAGTTGCCGCCGTCGCCGGCGGGCACGCCGCTGCCGCCGCTGGATGGGGCTTCCTGCGACATCGAGGGCTGCCAACACCATACCCTCCGCGCCGTGCGGGCCTACCGGCGCTACCCGGATCCCCCAGCGTTGCACTGTCGACGCGCACGGAGCCGCGGATGCGACGACCTAGCTGACGATCGAGGGGCGCCGTTGCCGGAAACCGCGCGGTGGCTAACGGACGCGCAGCTGGATCACGACATCGACGCGCGTGTCCCCGTCGGCGACCTCGAAGAAGCCTGTACTGCCTTTCGCTTCCTTGCCATCGGGCAAGTCGAAGTACATGAGCGCCGCGTAACGACCCGGCGGCACGCCGCGAACCTCGAACGCGCTTCCCTTCACGAATGCCGCGCGCATGCGACGCGCATGTTCGCTCGGCTGCTCGGACAAACCGAGAACCTGGACCACCGTCCGATCCGGAACTTCGCACTCGCACTCGATGCGTCCCGAGATCCACGCAGCACCGGTCGGGCGCAGATCATGCTCGAACGATCGATTCGCGTCGACGTGCACGAGCTCGAGCAGGTCACGCGTCTCAGCCGACGCTTCGCGGCGCGCCCACCACACCTGATAGTCCCCCAGCGGCAATCCGCTCACGGCGTACGAGCCGTCGGCCGCAGTCTGCGCGTCCCACGAGCGCCCGGCGTTGAGGCCTCCGAGCGTGCTCGCGACGACGCGCTCGCCGCTGAGCCCGATGCCGTTCGCGTCGAGCAGTCGCCCGCGGATCGACGCGACTGCGAGCGACGCGAGCCGGACCCGCCGCGTCGTCGTCGCGTTCGCGAGCACGTCGAACGGACCATCGGTCGCGAGCACGACACCCGCCGGTGAGATCGCGAGCGACACCGGTCCCGGCGGCAGATCGACGAACTCGAAACGGCCGTTCGCGTCCGTGGTCGCAACACGCGTCGCGTCCGTCCAATTCGAGCGCAAGTCGCCCGCGTGCCAGAACGCGCGGACTTCGGCGCCGACGACCGGGGCGCCGTCGACCTCGAGCGCGAGCGAGCCGCGCAACAGCGTGCTCTTCGCGAACGCGATCGTGGTCGCCACTGGATCTGGATCGATCGCCGTGAGCAGCGGATCCACACGCGCCGGCGCGTAGCCATCCGCCTCGAGCTCGACGCACGCCTTCTTGTCCGCCTCGAACTCGCCATCGAGTCGCCAGACGCCGTCCACGGCTTCGTACTCCGTGAACCGGTTCCACATGCCCGCGAACTCCCGCGAGAACTCGGAGGAGTCGTCGCCGGGCGACACGCGGACGCGTGCACGCACTCGCTGGATCGGCGCGCCGGTCGCTGCGTCGACGACGCGCGCGGCGAGCGAAGCGGCCTTGTCGAGAGTCAATACGAGCTCTCCGACCTCCTTTGGATCGCGCGTCCGATGGGCGCCGGCGAAGCCGGGTTTCCACGCGCTGAGCTCGAGCGTCGTCGAGGGCAGCTGTCGCAAGCGGAAGCGCCCGTCGCGATCGCTGAACGTCATCGACGACAACGTCGTCGCGCGACCGATCTCCGCGAGCTCGTCCGCGCTGATCCCGGCCCATGGCACCGGACTGCCGTCGCGGCGCACGACTCGGCCGGCGAGCTCGCGATCTTCGGCGAGACGGAGCTCGAGCCCGTCGATCGAGGCGTGGTCGGGCACGTAGATGCGTTCGCGCGACACTGCGCGGCCGCGGCGGCGCAGCCACAGGCTGCGTGCGCCCGGCTCGACACCCGGCAGCGTGAAGCGACCCGTCGCATCAGTCCAGCTCGACCGCTCGGGCAACACCCCCGCGTACAGCTCTTCGTCGGCCCAGACCAGCACGCCCTGAGCGGGCTCGCCGCTCGGAGACAGGACGCGGCCGCTGATCCGCGCGCCGCGGGGCATGCGAATCACGAGTGAGGGCGACTCGAACTCGCGCTGCTCGATGCGCAGCGCGGTGAACGCGTGGTCGGCGTTCGACGCCAGCAGCCGGATCGCAGCGATCCCGGGATCGATGCCGCCGAGCGCGAACGAACCGTCTTCGAGCGTGAGGCAGGACTCGCCACCGTCGTACGGATGCTCGGCGAAGACGCGTGCCCCGGCGACAGGTACATCGGAATCATCGATCGCCCGACCGCGGATGACGAGCTCGCGCGAGAGCACGACGTCGGGCAGCGCCTGGTCTCCCGGCACGAGCTGGCCGAGCACGCTCACATGGATGCCGAAGCCGTCCGCGTCGACGACGAACCAGGCGCCCGATGACCGGCTTGGGATCGGCAACGCGAATGTCCCCGCTCCGTCGGTCACGGTGTTCGCGACCAATGCGGTCGAGGTGACGCGCGCGCCCTGGATCGCGTTGTGCTCGCGATCGCGGACGACGCCCCGCAGCGTACAGTCGTTCGAGAACGCGTGCACGACGCAATCGGTCGACGGCGGATCCGTCGGCAGGAAGTCGTCCGACCACCGCCATGCCGTCGCGCCCGGGATCTGCGGAACGAGCTCCAAGCGGAACGGTCCGGGCGGCGTGTCGAGTGGCCACGTGAAGTCGCCGTGCTCGTCGGTCGTGATCGTCCACTCGCGCACGGCCTTCGCCTCGGCAGTCGGTGCATCGAGCCAGCGGCCGACTAGTTTCGCTCCGGGCAGATCGCGCTGGTCGAGCAGCACGTGGCCCGAGAGCGACCAGCCCGTCGGCGCGGCGGCAACCGGCGCACGGTGATCCGACGCATCCCTGGTAGGACTGCCTTCCGCGACTTGCGAGTCGCCGATCTCGCCGGTCGCCGGCGTCAGCGCGGTCGGCGACGACGACGGCTCGGTGCGCAAGCCGAACCAACCGAACGGGCGCGCAACGGCGGCGAGCGCGAGCAGCAGTGCAAGCGCCGCCGCCGTTGCAACGACCTTCTTCCCCAAGAGAATCCCTCCCAAGTCTCCCGCGAGTGTTCCGAATCCAGCTCCCCCGGCGATCACCGCAATCCCCGACAGCTGATCGCGATCGCTCTCGAGCAGATCGCGGCGCAGCGTCTGCAGTCCGCGCTGCAGCCGCGTCTTGACCGTGTTGACCGGCACGCCGAGCCGCTCCGCGATCACGCGCGGCGGCAAGTCGTCGAAGTAGCGCAGCGCGATCGCGGTCCGGTACGGCTCGTCCAGCCGCTCCACCGCGTCGAGCAACCGGCGCAACAGCTCGACCTGCGCGAGCGCGTCCACGGTGCTCGGCAGTTCCTCGGGCCGCGCCGCGCGGATCTCGCGCTCGCGCCGCCGGTTCGCGTCGCGCCGCATCGACAGCGCGATGCGCCGCACGACGCCGCCGAACCACGCGCCCGAGCGCGGGGGCTCGCCGACCGCCGCGAGCCACGCGTCCTGCGTGGCGTCCATCGCGAGCGCGTCGTCGTACAGCAGCGCGCGCGCGATTCGGCGCAACGAGGCGGCACGTAGGTCGGGCGGGATCTCCATCGCGTTCGATCTTGTATGGGAGCCGATCGCAATTCGAATTCACGCGCGGTCCCGAGCACCGCTGCTAGCATCGAGCGTCGACCTGGCTGCTCGCAACTGCCTCGCCGCTCGCAACGGAGTCATCGCATGAAGACCAGCTCAATCGGACGTCGGTGGACCACTCTCGTTGCGCC